>CAZXVB010000158.1:0-6909 GCA_964643875.1 uncultured Anaerolineales bacterium
TGAGTTCAGGCCGACGGTTGAAACCGCGCCTGAGGAGCTAAAGCTGGCTGTCCACTTGCATGGACAGGCGCGCCCACGCAGGTGGACGCGCGGCTGCCAGCCCTCTAGAGGCGATTTCAATCGCTAACAGAAGTAGCCTGAGTAGCTACCGTTTGTCAAGACCCTTTCCTGGTTCCGATTTGACTAATGGCGTCGGGAAGTATACAATGAGAGCACGTTGGGGGCAACTGAGGGGGCAGTTTTCCATAAAGAAGCGAAAGTGGATTGAGTACTGATTCACGCATCACGCTTCACAAAGGAGGTCGAAATGCACACCCATACCCAAAGAATATCCTTGCTTGCGCTGGTGTTCACCCTGTTGGGCCTGCTGCTGATCGTGCTGCTAATCGTCGGTTCGACGCCGCCGGCTCCCCTTACTGCCCACGCTGCCCCGCCGCCCCCGGATCCCGAACTCCGGGTCGAGGTGGCCTATCCACCGGAAGAACCTGAGCCGGCCGGGGCCGCCGCTGCGGATGGACTGTTCCCCGGCCGCTGGCTTTTCGCCAGGTTCTCCTGGAAGCACACCAATCTCCCGGACGAGGATCTCCATTTCACGGCTGTGATCTCCTACCCGCATCCCTACACAGAGTACTACACCGCTACCGTCCCCTCTATCGAGTGGAACCAGTACGTGACCAACTGCACCCACGACGAGGACAACCACAGGTTCGACTGCGAGGGCGTCTTTCCCCAGAGCGACCCAACTCAAGAGTTAGAAGGCTGGGTCAACATCGCCTTCATCGGCACGTGCGCCCTGTACGAACAACCTCGGCCGACGTCGGTTATTTTCGACGCCAGAGTTATCTATACCGAAATCCAGGAGACGGATCTGGGAGGCACAAGCCTGTCCGTAGAGCCTGTTCTGGACCTGGCCCTGCTGTCCCTGTCGCCCGCCGACGGCACTACAGGCGTGGTCATCGAAGACAAAGACCACCAGGGGCCGCTGTTGACCTGGTCGCATCACAGCTCCTACACCTGCGGCGATGGCAGCGACCCCGTCAACCAGGATGTCTCCTACCTGGTAGGACTGCGCAAACAGGGCGGCGACTGGCAGACCTTCGAGGACCAGTATCCCACCTGCAGCAAGCAATTACAACTGGCCCCCACCGACCTATCGTGCGAGGAAAACGGCGATCCGGCGACCTACGAATGGAACATCGTCGTTGCAGACCTCCGCTACGTCGCGTGTGGCGCCGTCGCGGACAACATCGCCCGCTTTACCACCGGCTCATGTCGCCCGGAGATCGAGGTGAAACCACAGTACGGCGATTACTTCCTCACCGGCCTGAGCGTGGACAACACCTACCGCGCCGAGGTGGACTGGAACGGCTCCGCCTTCGAGCCGCCCCCCCAGGCCCCTTACGGCAAGGTCATCTTCAACCTGAACGGCATTCAGGTGGAAGAGAGCGGACTGAAGTGGGGAGCGGTACATTCCTACAACATGGGCCAGGATTTCAGGGCCAGCCTGATGGGCGGCGACAACGTCCTGCGCGTCAAGGCCGTCACCGACGACGGGTACGAATCCCTGGAGGAGACGCTGCAACCAATGGTCTTCCCCCTGCCGAACTGGATCACCCAGTTTGTGCTGGGCGACTTCGAGATTGACCTCCAGGCGAAGACGGTCAAGTACGGACGCGAGATCGAGTACCCAGACCCCCATTTCGAGGCCCGCTACCGGGTGCCCGGCTGGGTACCATATCTGGGCGGGGCCAATATGGGCATCATCGAATCCTACGCCGCCGTCGGCGCCGAGGCCTGCTCCGACGGCTCCGGCGCGGTCGAATTGAGCGGCAACACCGGCGTCCAGTTGACCGAGGACAAAAAAGTGACGGGCAGCATCTTTGGTCGGGGGGACGTGCGGCTGATACCTCACTATGGGCTGGACCTGACCGAGGCCACCTTTGGGCTGGACATCAAAGGCGAGATCGCCAAAGAAATGGGCATCGCCGACCTGATCCCGGCCATCAAGGCCGCCGAGGACTGGATCATAGTGGGCCGGCTGGTCAAATGGTTCAACGAACGGGCCACCGTCGAAGCCGCGGTCGGGCCGGAGATTGGCATCGAAGCCAACTTCAAGGACGTCAACGACGAATTGGAATTCGACAGCGGCACCGGAACCGGCCTGATTGACATGTCGCTCACCCTGGCTCTGCGTGTCCTCGACTCGCTCAAGGCCAGCATCACCGGCGGCGGCACACCCCGCGTCATCGTCCAGATGCCCGCATCCGAGCCGTGGGGCTACCTCAAAGAGATCGCCATCCGTCTCTACGCCAAAGCTGCCATCACCGTCTGGCGCTTCGAGGAAGAGTGGGAGCGCGGCATCACCTGCTCACTGCCGGAAGGTGGCTGCCGGAGCGACGAGGGGTTGGCGATGATGGCGCTGGCGACCGGACCGAGCTGGCGACTGATGGGCCGCGACTACATAACGGACGACTACGCCACCTTCACGGCGAATCAGCGAGTCAGCAAGTCTGCGCCATTGGCGCCGATGGCGACCCAGGCGACGACGGAAACGCAGATCGTCTCCAATGTCTTCCCCCTGGCCGACCCGGCCCTGGCCGTGCGCGCCGACGGCGACCGCATGCTACTCTGGATACACGACGACGCCGGCAAGCCAGAGGCCCAGGGAGAGGAAATCTACGCTGCCCACTGGAACGGCAGCAGTTGGATCAGCGCCACCGTGACCGACGATCACTACCAGGACTTCAACCCGCAGGTAGCCTTCGACGCCGACGGGGACGCAATAGCCGTGTGGGAACGCACCAACACCGTCCACGTCTCGCCCACCCTGAACATCACCTACGCCCAGTCCTTCGAGATCGGTTCCGCCCGCTGGATCAGCGCTACCGGCACATGGTCGAACGTGGTCACGTTGACCAACGACGGCCTGCTGGACACCGCGCCGCAACTGGCGCGGGGACAGGACGGCTCGCTGATGGCGCTGTGGCGCACGAACGACGGCAACGACCTGCTGGGCACCGCCGCGCACCCGCTCACCCTCACCTACGCCGTGTGGGACGGGAACAACTGGAACACCCCCGCCCCGGCCCTCGCCGGCCTGACCGACACCCTCGACGTCTCCCTGGCCGTCTACTCTGCCACCCAGGCCGCGCTGGTGCTGGCCCGCGACACCGACGGCGACCTCCTCACCGGAGACGACACAGAACTCTACTACGCTGCCTTCGACGGCGCCAACTGGAGCAGCCTGACCCGACTGACCTCCGACGCCATCACCGACACCGCCCCCGCCCTCAGCTACGACGGCAGCGGCCAACCCATCATCGTCTGGCTCCACGGCGCCGACCTTATGATGCAGCGCGGCTGGGCCGGCACCTCGACCCTCGTCCGCTCCAGCAGCACATCGGGCGCTTTCCTCGACTTCGACCTGCTGCCCGACGCCAACGGCAACCTGGCGCTGCTGTGGCAGGCGATTTCCGATGACGGGCCTGACGTCACCTACGCCGTCTACGACGCAGCGAACGACTCCTGGGGCGACGACAACACACTGATGGACGATAGCTCGCTGGAAGAATCGCTGGCCCCCGCCTTCGCCGCCGACGGCACGCTCTATGCGGCCTACAACAAAGTCACGATGGAACCGGTCACCAGGACCATCGCAATCTCCCCCACGCTGACCATCACCGTGACGAATATCCCCAACCCCGTCCAGACCGACCTCTACCTGCTGAGCCACACCATCGGGCGCGACCTGGGGATCGGCGACGACGACATCACACTCTCCGACCCCAACCCCGCCCCGGGCAGTAGCGTCGTCGTCAGCGCCACGGTGCACAACCTGGGCGACCTGGCGGTGAGCGGCGGCGAAGTGACCTTCCACGACGGCGACCCCGGAGCCGGAGGGACACAAATCGGCCTCACCCGGACCCTCGCCTCCCCCTTCCGCGCCTCCTCCACCGACATCGTCACCGTGACGTGGAACGTGCCGACCGGCGACGCCACGCACACCCTCTACGTCGTCGTGGACCCGGCGAACAGCGTGGACGAGAACGACGAGACTAACAACCAGGCCACACTGAGCGTCGTCCAGCCCGACCTGACCGTCGCCTGGATACATAGCGCCCACACCACCGACACCATCACCCTGACGGCAGCCATCTCCAACGTGGGCCACCTGACGGCCGGCCTCCCCTTCAGCGTCGCCTTCCGCGCCGCCGACCCGTTCACCGGCACACTGTTGGGCGCGGTCGGCGTGAGCGATGCGCTGGACGCCGGTGGACAGGTCACCGTCACGCTGGCGCTGACCAACCCGACGACGCTGCTCGGCCTGGGCGACATCCTGTGGGCCGTCGCCGACGCCGGGGACAGCGTGGCCGAAGCCGACGAGGAAAACAACGCCACCTACGCCGCCCTCCGCGTCCTGCCCGACCTGACGCTGACGGCGGCTGACATCCGGTTCGGCGATTCGGTCACCGTCACCGTCCACAACGCCGGCGTGCTGACGGCGACCGACGCGGTGTTGGCCGTATGGCGGGGCGGCCTGAGCGGCGATCTGGTCTACAGCGGCACGCTGGGCGAGCTGGGGCCGGGCGCCAGCGGCGCGGCCCACTTCGCCTTCTCCGCAGCGGGCGCAACCTTGTGGGCCAAGGCCGACCCGGACGATGCGGTGGCCGAGAGCCGCGAGAGCAACAACCTGGCCGTGCGGGTGAACTGTCCCGGACCGCTGACCGGCGTGGAGATCGCCGGCCCGACGAGCGGTTATACCGGCACCTCCTACGCCTTCGCCGCCACCGTGGTGCCCACCGATGCCACCGAGCCTATTTCCTACACCTGGACACCGGCTCCGCCGGGTAGCGCGGTGCTGCCGGGACGCTCGGTCGCCACGTACACCTGGAACTTACCGGGCACACACACCATCACCGTCACGGCGGAGAACTGCGGCGGCAGCGACGTAGCGACCCATACCATCACCATTGAGCCGCCGCAATATTACGTCTACCTGCCGCTGGTGTTCAGGGGCTACGAGCCGCCCGTCGTTCCAGACCGCTACGTCAAGCGGTACGGAGACGACAGCGGCGATTGCAGCACTCCGGCGACCGCCTGCGGCTCCATCCAGTACGCCATAGACCAGGCCGACGAGGGCGACCTGATCGGCATCGCCGGTTACACCGACGCCTACTCCTACCCCGGCGACCCCGACGGCAACCCGCGCTGGACGTACTGGTACACCGAGTCGCGCCCGAAGCCGGAGGACTACTACGGCCCGGACAACGTCTCGCAGGTAGCGTACATTGACAAATCCATCACCCTGCGCGGCGGCTACAGCACCGACTTCGCCGCCTGGGACCCGGAGGTCTACAAGACCGTGTTGCGACCGGGACTGAGCGGCTTTAGCGCCCGCGTGATCCTCGTGGCCCCCGGCGCCAGCCCTACACTGGAATGGCTGTACATTCTCGAAGGAGACGCCACATACCAGGGCGGGGCGTACAATCCTTTCGCCGGCTATCAAAGCGCCGGCGGCGGGGTCGCCGCCATCGGGACGTTCGACGGCAACGACACGCTCACCATCCGCAACTGTGTGATCGCCGGCAACATCGGCTCCACCACCTACAATGCCCAGGGCGGCGGGGTGTACCTGAATTACAGAGACGGCGCCGACTTGACCGACAACACCATCTATAGTAACATCGCTACGGACCTCTACGGTCAACCGCTGGGACAGGGAGGCGGTGTTTTCGTCACCTCCAGTGAGAATGTCGTCATCCAGAGCAACACGATCTACAGCAACGTCGCCACCACAGGCTCCGGGCGAGGCGAGGGGGCCGGACTGTGGGCCAGCTCCGCGAACGACCTGCGCATCACGGACAACGAGATCCACGGTAACACCGGCAACGACAATGGCGGCGGCATCCACGTGCGTGCCAGCGACGACATCCAGATCAACGGCAACGTCGTTCACGACAACATAGGCTCCCAGGGTCGAGATGGCGCGGGCGGCGGCATCAACCTGTTCTGGATCGAGGGCGCTCTGCTCCAGAACAACGCGATCTACAGCAACACCGCCACGACGAGTAGCTCGTCGGACGATACGGGGTACGGCGGCGGCGTGTACGTGAACGGGAGCAGCGATATCGTCGTGTCGAACAACGTGGTCACCGGCAACGTGGCCAACCTGCACCACGGCTATGGCGCCGGCGGAGGCATAGCCATTTTCGACAGCCAGAATGTCCTCGTGAGCCGGAACACCATCCAGGGCAATCTGTCGGCGCCCAGCAGCACCGGCGATTCGAGATGGGGCGGCGGCGGCGTCCGTATCTCCTTCCGCAGCGATGCCACTCTCGTCAACAACATCATCGCCCGAAACCAGGCGCCCGACGGCGGCGGCGGGGTCATCCTGATCGGCAACAGCGATTCCCCCGTCGCTGCCACCCTGCTGCACAACACGATTGCGGACAACGGAACGGGGGGAGGACTGGTAGGGCAAGTCAGCGCATCGGTCGTCGCAGAAGCAGTCGAAGGGGCAAGGAAAGCCGCAGGGCCGGGGAGCGCGGAGCGGCGCCTGATGTCGGGTCCTCACCCCTCCGTCGCAGCCGCCCAGGCCGAAGCGCAAGGGATCCTGGTGGAGGCATACGCCACCCTGACCGGCACCAACACCATCGTCGGCGGTCATGCTACCGGCCTCTTCGTCACCTATCCCGCCAGCAGTACGGTCACGATGGACTACACGCTGTGGTACAACAACACGACCGATTACTCCGGCGGCGTCGGTCACACCAACGACCGCAGCGGCGATCCGGCCTTCGTCAACCCGGCGGCGTGGGACTACCACATCGGCCTCGGCTCGGCGGCGCGAGACCAGGGCGTGAACGCCGGCGTGACCGACGACATAGACGGCGACGCCCGCCCCCAGGG
>CAZXVB010000159.1:0-6899 GCA_964643875.1 uncultured Anaerolineales bacterium
TGGCTCTACACGGATTCGAGGGGTAGGGACGAGCCTCCCGCAGGATGAGGACGCCGTATGAACCTGCGGGAGGCTGGCTTACCCCACGAATCCACGCTGACCCCAAAAAAGACGGCAGAATACTTTCTTGACAAGACAGTGAAAGTATGGTATCTTCCCTTCCGTTGTGGATGCCCGGCACGAATCCCCTGGATGCGCGGAGAGGGCTAGAGGGAATGGTGACGGGACGTAGTAAGGATTTTAGTTCAGGAGGAACGATAAATGGAAACCAATGGTCGCACACAGGGAACTGTGCAGTGGTTCAGTCGGGTAAAGGGTTTCGGGTTCATTCGGCCCGATGGGCAGGAAGAGGATGTATTCGTACATTACTCTGCCATTCGAGGCGAAGGATATCGCAACCTGCGCGACGGTCAACGTGTCGAATTTACTATGGAAGACACGCCCAAAGGCCCACAGGCGGTGGACGTTGTAGGCATCGAGAGCGTCGAAGAAGAAGAGTCTGTCGCCGCTTTTTAGTAGTCAATTACTTGATGAGCCTCTCCGGCCCTGGGGTGCTTTGCCCCCAGGGCTTTTTTGTACTCCCATTCTCCCGTTTTTCCCTTTCATTCAAAATGTGCTAAAATTGTATTTAGTACTTGAAAGAACGTGCGTGGGTAATCGTTCACTATCCCACTGGTTAGAAGGGTGTTCTGCTGCCCGCGGGGGGATGGGGTGGGCTAAACAGGTACCTGCGTGGTCAGAAAGGTGGTGTGTGCATGCCCAGTAAGATGATGCAGAAAATCCAACAGATACCGTTGTTTGCCGATCTCCGACGGGACGATCTGCGTGACCTATCCCGGTTGGCCAAGGAAGTGACCTTTTCTCAGGGTGAGGTGATCTGTCGGCAGGGGCAGCCAGGTCATTCGATATATCTTGTCACAAGCGGCCAGTTGCGCGTGCTCTACGTGGACCCAATGGGCATTCAGCGTGAGGTAAAACGGATGGGAGTTGGTGACTCTTTCGGAGAGACATCCCTGTTGCTGATGGAACCCCGGGATGCCACTGTACAGGCGCTTACCGACGTCACCCTGGTGACTATCAGTAGGGATGATTTAGATCAACTGCTTGAACGAAAACCTGATCTGTTAAAATCTCTCAATATGCGTCCGGACGTGGCGACCAAATACCGCTCCAGGCGCTTCCGTTTCAAGTGGCAGGATGAAGACGAAATCATCATTGTCAGCAAGCACCGACACGACGCCGTTATGTTCAGGAATATCATCTTGCCGGTCTTCGTTTTTCTCATCACTGCCCTAACCTGTTGGTATTGGTACCGCCATACTGGGGCTATGATTCCGTTGCTCATTGGGGGTGTGCTAGGCCTTATCTTGCTGCTCTTGATCGCTTACCTGGTGGCCGACCATCGGGATGAGCGATATATCGTCACCAACAAACGGGTCGTTCGACGGGACCGGCGTCCCTTGGGGCGGGAGATCCGGGTGGATGCTCCCTTGCGGACCATTCAGGATGTCCAGGAGTCCCAGGTAGGATTGTTGACCCAATTGTTTGACTTCGGCGATTTGATCATCGAAACGGCCGGTGAGCGGGGGCACGTCGCCTTTCGAGAAATCCCGGACCCAGAGGGTGTGCGGGAGATCATCTTCGAGCAGATCCGGCGTCTACAGTCCAGCGCTAAAGTCCAGGAGCGGGAGGCCATCCAGCAGGATATGCAGCGCTATTTTGAGCCGCAATGGTTGCCACCTGAAGAAGCACTTTCTACGCCAGAGCCGGAGACAACGAAAGAGAAATCGTCCCGCCGAGGTTTTCTTTCCTGGATGGGCATTCCCTTCCGGCTGTTCTCTTACTTCCTGCCCCCGCTGCAATATGAACAAGGGGAGACGATTACCTGGCGAAAACATTGGATTGCATTGCTCAAACCGATTGCTTTGCCTACTTTGTTGATCGTGGCGTTCACTGTGGGCATATTTTTTGTGTTGTTACGAACGAATGTAGATTGGTCATTGGCTTTGGTGGCCTACGGGGTCGCTTTGATGATCCTGCTACCCTGGTGGTTGTGGCGCTTCGATGACTGGCAAAACGACATCTATCAGGTGACCGCGTCGCGGATCATTGATGTGGAGCGGTTGCCCTTGTTCCTGCGAGAGCATCGTCGCGAAGCCAGCCTAGGAATGATCCAAAACATCAAATTCGAAGTGCCCGGTACGCTGGGCCGATTGCTCAATTATGGCTCGGTGACCATCGAAACCGCCGGCGCCGGGGCGTTCACTTTCGATCTGGTCAAAAACCCCAGTGGGGTGCAAAGCGAAATATTCCGCCGGATGGAGGCATTCCAAAAGCAGAAGGAACGAGCAGCGGCGGAACAACATCGCCATGAACTGCTCGATTGGTTCGCTGTCTACGACCAGATGCGGAGGGGTGGTATTTCTGCAAATCCCTCTGAAGCCCCTTTAGTATCACAGGAGGAATTAAGCGATGATACGTAAAATCATCTATGCGGACAACCCGCAATTGCGCGAGAGGTCGCGTTCAATTAAGCGGATTGATGCAGATGTCCGTCGGTTGATTGACGATATGGTGGAGACGATGCACGTATCTAATGGAATCGGCCTGGCAGCGATTCAGGTCGGTGTGCCGAGGCGTATAATCGTCGTACAGTTGCCGGAAGAATACGAAGAAGATAACGAGAATCTTGGGGGCAATAACGGGAAAAGGGCACATGTCCAGCTCCCCCCCGAGGTTGGGCAGCTATATGCGATCATCAACCCAGAAATCGTACGATATTCCCGTAAGATGGAGGAGGGTGTTGAAGGGTGCCTTTCCATTCCTGGCCTGGTGGGAATGGTGCCACGCCATACCTCGGTCATTGTGCGTGGGATGGGCCTCGACGGCAAGAAGGTACGTATTCGAGCCAATGGATTGTTGGCGCGCATATTCCAACACGAAATAGATCATTGCGAAGGAGTCCTCTTCATTGATCATATCGTAGACCCGAACAAAATATGGTCTGTCGAGGAGGGAACGGAGGAGTTGGCCGAGGCTGAGCAGCAGTCGCCAACGATGTAAGGGATGAAGGATCAGTTCTTCGCAACTGCTCCACCCGGCGGGTGTTATACTTGTGAAATGCTCGTTTGCCCCGCGGCTCCTTCCACAACCTGGGGGCTATGGACAGGTTTCAGGAGGTATTGTGCTGGAGACGTCGGAACAATTGTATCTCGATTCCCCCTTAGTGGTTGAAGGGTTGACCTTTCGTTATCACGCTCGCACGGAGCAGGCGTTGCAGGATATTTCGCTGACGTTGGAAGCAGGGGAGATCCTCCTGGTGGCCGGTTCCAGCGGGTGTGGCAAGACGACTCTGATCCGTTGCATCAACGGACTAGCCCCGCGCAGTTACAAAGGTGATCTGCGTGGCCGCATCTTCTTGAATGGCCAGGAAACCACTGACCTTTCCCTGGCACAAATCTCTCAAGTCGTTGGGACGGTATTGCAAGACCCGGAGCGACAGATTTTGGGAGCCCATGTCTTCACCGAGGTCGCCTTTGGTCTGGAGAACCTGGGGGTGTCCCGCGATGAAATCCGCCAACGGGTAGACGAGGCCTTGGACTATCTGGGAATCAGGCACCTGCGGGATCGAGAAACGTTCTATCTTTCCGGCGGTGAAAAGCAAAAAGTGGCTCTGGCTGGTGTGCTGGCAATGCGGCCGAGCATTCTCTTGCTCGACGAGCCGTTGGCCAGCCTGGACCCCGCCAGCGCTCAGGAGGCATTGACTCTCTTCCGCCGCCTGGCCGATGAGGGGATCAGCATCCTGTTGGTCGAACACCGGGTGGAGGACGCCTTGAGTATTCGGCCGGATCGGGTACTCTTCATGCAGGATGGCCGGACAACGTATTATGGTCCCCTGGATGGGCTGATGCCCATTGCAGACTATCGGCAGGTGAAATTGCCGGCCCCCATTGTGATTCAGCGGGCCGCACAGGATCCGCCGCCTTCGTTTACGCCGGCCATTCGCCCGAATGGCCGGGAGTTGCTGGTCATCTTCGATGACGTGACTTTTGCCTATGATGAGAGTGGCCCGCCGGTTGTGCAGGGGGTCAGCCTGGAGATTGGCCGGGGGGACATCGTAGCCGTGTTAGGTCCCAACGGAGCGGGCAAGACAACGTTGGTCAAGCATGCCATCGGGTTGTTGAAGCCCAAATCAGGGCAGGTTCTCCTGGAGGGGCGCGATACCCGTGAACTGAGCGTGGCGCAGATCGCGCACACCCTGGGATACGTTTTTCAGAGTCCCAGCCACATGCTTTTTGCTTCCACGGTTCAAGAGGAACTGGCATTTGGCCCCCGCAATTTGGGCCATTCCGAGGAAGCCATTACTGCCGATGTGGCCCATGCGCTCCAGACGGTGAACCTGGTCGGTCTGGAGGACTATCCCCCACTGGCGCTTTCGTTCGGTCAGCAAAAACGGGTCAGTATCGCGGCCGTCCTGGCGATGCATTCCAAGATTCTGGTGATGGACGAGCCAACGGCTGGACAAGACTACGCCAACTACATCGCGTTTATGGAGGCCATCCTCCAGATGCCGGGGTTCGAGGCCGTGCTCTTCATCACCCACGATGTAGACCTGGCGATCACGTATGCCAATCGTGTGGTGTTGATGCACGATGGCCGTCTCGCTGCCCAGGGACGGCCGGAGGAGGTACTGACGGATCGGGAATTGTTACACCGTTGTCGGCTGGTGCCCACTTCGCTTCTGGATCTCAATCTGAAATACCTACCACAAACCGGACGATTTATGTCCGCCGAGATGTTGGCGCACGTTGTCAGGTGATGTTGTATGTACCATTTACTATTCTAGAAGTGGGGGCTGTATACCGACCGGGCAACCGTGAGGGTTGCTTCCGGCGGCAGAAAGGGGGTGGTCGTAAAAACAGAATGGCAATAACAGAGAAAAATTGAAGTTGAGGCGGGGACTCTGTTCCCTATGTGTGCCGTATCTAGAAACGATCTTCATCTAAGGGAGGGTAAAGATGCAAAACAAAGCGGTTGCCTGGCTCGTTGTCTTGATAGCGTTTGTCATTCTCTTGGCGCTGGCCAGTGTGTTGACCAGTGGTGACAAGATTCAGGGGGTAGCTCCCATCGGAGTGACAGCCATCGGCTTAATCGGTGTGTTTGTCGTCCATCTGCTGACAGCGCAGAGTGAAGCCTGGGAAGTGGGGACCCGTGAGGTCGTCTATATGGCCATCGGGGCTGCACTATACGGCGTTTTTAACTATATCTTCAACACGATCCCGATGCCCTCGGTGAGTCAGGTCGCGTTGCGGCCTTCGATTTGTATTCCCGTCTTTTTTGGTTACGCCTTTGGCCCGGTGGTGGGTTTCTTCACCGGTGCAGTGGGGAACATCCTGGGGGACTTCCTCACCGGATGGGGCGTCTATCCTGCCTGGGACGTTGGAAATGGTTTGATTGGCATGGTCTCCGGTTTGGTGCTGCTCTTCGCCGACAAGAAACGCAGCTTGAATTTCTTGACCGGCTTGGTAGCTGTGCTGATCATCATCACGGCAGCATTGATCTTCATCAATCCACGCGTGCCCGGACCGTGGTCAGGTGAAATTGAGGATTTCTCATTCTGGGCCTGGGCCTTCATCGTGGGGGGTGTGATAGTCATCGCCGGGCGGTTCGTGTTGCAAGGAATGGGGGTTGATCTGGCCGCCATCAACCTGTGGGGGACGTTAGGAATCGTGGTAGGGATCGGATTCGCCTCCCTGGCCGACATCTGGGTCAACGGGTATAGTTTTGCTACCGCAATCATCGGCGAATTTGCGCCCGCCGCCGGCCCCAACATCCTCAACTCGATGATTCTGACACCCATTCTGTGGGCGGCGTACAATGCCGTTCAAGCCCGTACTGGGCGTTGATGTCGGTGTGAGACGATGCTGATCGCCTGGCGCTACAAGGAACGGAATACCATCATCCAAAAACTGGACCCACGGGCCCGTATTCTGTTCATGCTGGCTTTCCTTTTCTCGGTTATTCAGTTCTGGGATCTGCGCATCGAGCTGATTTTCCTGGGAATCTCCGTTTGCCAGTTCTTGCTGGCCCGTCTCACCTGGCGGGAGACACGCCGGGTATGGATTTTGGTCAGCTTCATCATTATTTTCATGACGGTGTTGACCTTCTTTACCGGACGTGGTGGGGTGGACTTTGCGTATTCCGGAGGCGAAGAGCACGTGATCGGCCAACTTGGGCCATTCACAATGCCGTTGGTCGGTTGGCAACTGGGGGTCACGGTCACAGCCGAAAAAACGATCTTTGCTCTCAGTCAAATGACCCGTATGTACGCCATCTCGATAATCGCGATCACTATTCCTTACACCATCAACCCCAGTCTCTACGGGGTCACGTTTCGGGGACTGGGGTTGCCGGATAAGTTCGCCTACGCGATGGACTTGGCCTTCCGCTTCGTGCCGACGATGGGCCGCGATTTCAGCATCACACTTGATTCCCAGCGGGCCAGGGGGTATGAGGTAGAGAAGCTTTCTGGGGGGATCATCGCCCAAATCCGCAAGTTAGCCCCTCTGCTCGTCCCGGTGACGATCAACGCAATTGTGGGGGCGGAGGACATCATTGACGCCATGGACCTGCGGGCGTTTGGAGTCGGGCCGCGTACATGGGTACATCAGCTGCACTACGAAAGGCGCGACTGGTTCCTAATCGGAGCTGGCGTGCTGCTCTTCGTAGCTTCCACCGTGTTGGCGTTTATTGGCGTTGGCAAGCTGTGGATTCCGGCGGCTTTGTTCCGCCTGTCCGGATGAGATGCTCCTCGCGCATCACGCATACTGACGCTGATACTGTTGTTTCACTACCCGACATATTGATCGGTAACCCTCCCGCAGGTTTGAAATTACGTC
>CAZXVB010000160.1:0-6877 GCA_964643875.1 uncultured Anaerolineales bacterium
ACGTGCAACTGACGTAATTTCAAACCTGCGGGAGGGTTACCGATCAATATGTCGGGTAGTGAAACCTAAATCGGAAAACTTTGCGCCCTCGGTGTGCTCTGCGGCACACCAGTGCCTCACTGCACGGGTTGAAAACTTAGCGACCTGCATTAGAGGAGCAAGATATGATCTTCAAACAGATTGCCATTTTGGGGGCCAACGAGTTGAGCATCTCCCTGGCCTTGAAGCTGAAAACCCAACGCCAAGCGCCGCAGGTGATCGGTTATGACGAGCGGAACGTGATCGTCGAACTGGCCCAAGCGCACGGAGCTTTCGACCGGATAGCGCGTCGCCCGGAGGAGGCTGTGGAAGGATCTGACCTGGTAATCGTCGCCCTGCCGTTGATGGCTATGCGCGAGAGTTTCCAGGCGATTGCCCCCTACCTCAAACCCGGTGCCGTGGTGACGGACCTGGTGCGTCTCAAAGGGCCGGTGCTTGCCTGGGCGACTGAGCTGCTCCCTGAAGGCACCTACTTCATCGGCGGCCACCTCGTCTTCAATCCAATCCTCGTTGGCCCGGACCCGATGGCGACCCTCGAGGAAGCCAGCGCGGACTGGCTGGAGGAGGCGCTCTACTGTATAGTGCCATCCGACGCGGTCCCGGAAGTCGTCCTGGACGCCTTTGCGGCCTGGGTGCGCGACCTGGACGCACAGCCCTATTTCATAGACGTGACGGAACACGATGGCTTGCAGGCCAGTGTGGAAGGTTTGCCCGACGTGTTGAGTGTGGCTTTGCTCCGCACAACGGTGAATGCTCCCGGCTGGCCGGAGGTGCGCAAATTCGCCGATCGGCGCTTTGCCCTCGCCACCGAGGCCGCACATGACGCTCAAGAACGTCACGCGGCTGTGTACCTCAACCGGGCGCAGGTTCTCCATCGTGTCAACCTGTTGATTCAGGAGTTGGTTCATATCCGAGACTTGTTGGATCGGGAGGATCAGGCCGGACTGGCTGACCTCTTCACCACAGCAGCGAACGGGCGGGAGCAATGGCTGGCAGAGCGGGCGCATGGCTTGTGGGTACAGGAATCGGCCAGCGATATGAGCGATGTGCCCAGCCTGGGACAACAACTTAAGCGGTTGCTGCTGGGAGAGCGGCCCAGTTGGCAGAAACGGCAGGACGAAGAACAATAGAGGGTGGCGCGGTCGGAGAGCGGTTACAGTCAGGCCGCTCGGGTAATAGTTACCTCAAGGTAGACGTTACCTGAGCGGCCTCACGCTGGAAAGAGAGGCAGTACCCTTGGCCGATGTATATCGCATCCTGATGGTTGCTCCGACTTCATTCTTCCTGGATTACGGCTGCCATGTGCGCATCCTGGAAGAGGCGCGGGTGCTGCAAAAACTGGGGCATCGGGTCACTATCCTGACCTACTATCTGGGGCGGGACTTACCCGACCTGGAGATCGTGCGTACCCGTCCCACGCCGTGGCACTCCGACTATGAGGTTGGATCGTCTCTGCACAAAATCGCTTTCGATCTGTTTCTGGGGTGGACCGGCCTCAAAACGGTGTTGAGCCGTCGCTTCGACCTCATCCACGGCCACCTACACGAGGGAGCATTGATTGGATATTTCCTGAGCCGTATCCAGCGCATCCCGTTGGTCGGAGACTTCCAGGGAAGTATGACCAGCGAGATGGTGGATCACCATTTTCTGAACCCCCAGGGGCCATTGTATCGTTGGGTACGCTTGTTGGAATTGCGGATTGCACAGTTACCCGACGTCATCGTGACCAGTACGCAACAGGCGGCCCTGTTGTTGGAACGAGATTTCCGTTGTGATGAGCGGCGGGTGCGCCCGTTGCCAGATTGCGTCAACCTGGATTTTTTTCGGCCCGATGTGCTCACGCCGACGCAGGTGGCGGAGCGCCGTGCTGAGTTGGGCATCCCTGCCGACCAATTGGTGATCGTCTATCTGGGGCTGCTGGCTGATTACCAGGGCACACCATTATTGTTGCAGGCAGCCCGCACGCTAAAACAATGTCAGGCCAATGTTCATTTTCTGGTGATGGGCTTTCCAGGAGTGGCACACTATCGGCGCATGGCGACCGAGTTAGGCGTGGCCGACCGAGTGACGTTTACCGGAAAAGTGCCCTATGAAGCCGCACCGGCCCATCTGGCCCTGGGCGATATTGCCATTGCCCCCAAAGTCTCGACCACTGAGGGCGCCGGCAAGATACTGAACTATATGGCCATGGCGTTGCCTACAATTGCATTCGATACTCCGGCCAGTCGGGAGTATCTGGGATCACTGGGCACATATGCCCAGCGGATGGGCGATCCGGTGGCATTGGCCGATGCGATCCTTCGCCTGGCGCATACGCCCGATTGGCGCATCGAGTTGGGACATAAATTGCGGGCACGGGCGGCACGCCATTTTTCGTGGGAGCGTTCTGGTCGTCACTTGCTGGCCATCTATCGTTCCGTGTTGATGTCTTCTCCCAATTCTTACTCCTATCGGAGGTAAATATGCGCTCAAGCATCTGGAACCAGTTGCGGGAATTGTGGCAGTATCGGGATCTGGTCCGCAATCTGGTGATCCGGGATTTGAAGGTTCGTTACAAAAGCTCCGTTCTGGGCATTGCCTGGTCCTGGCTGAACCCTTTGCTGATGATGATCGTTTATACAATTGTGTTCACCGTCTTCTTTCAGCGTGACGACATCGCTTACTATCCGTATTTTTTGATGTGCGGTCTGTTGCCCTGGAACTTTTTCGGTGACGCTGTGCTGCAGGCCACGGGAAGCATCGTCTCCAACGCCAGCCTGGTTAAAAAGGTTTACTTTCCACGCGCTGTGCTGCCCATATCCATCATCATTGCCAACCTGATTCACTTTTTGGTCGCTATGCCCATTCTGTTTGGATTGGCCCTGATCGGTGGTGTGCCGCTCCGCTGGTCGGTGTTTCTGCTACCCGTCACAATCCTGATTCAAGTCATCTTCATCACCGGCCTGTCCCTGATTTTGACGACGATCCACGTTTTTTATCGGGATGTGGCCCACATTCTGCGGGTGGTGATGCTAGGATGGTTTTTCATGACGCCGGTCTTTTATCCGATCAACACGGTTCCGCACCAGATCAACGTGGGGAGAATTTCCTTCGATGCCCAGTTGTGGCTCCGCCGTCTCAACCCGATGGCTTCGATCGTTGCTTCCTATCGAGACTTGTTGTATTGGGGACATTTCACTGGACTCGATTTCTTGTTGCGCACTGCGTTGACGGCGGTGGTGTTGTTGGTCGTGGGATATGTTTTCTTCCAACGGTTCAGTTCCCGCTTTGGGGAGGAGGTGTGAGGTATGGGCAGGCTGGCCGATGTCGTCGTTATGGCGCCGATCCGGCCGGTGCTCACGTATGAAGTACCTCCGGCGCTGGAGACACAGGTGACAATCGGCTCTCTGGTGACTGTTCCCCTTGGCTCTCGGACGCTCTATGGGGTAGTGATTGCCCACCCCGAAGCCCATTCTCCACATATCGAGCTTCGCCCCCTGGCCTCCCTGGTGGAGAGGGAGCCGGTGGTCACGGATACGCAGATCGCTCTGGCCCATTGGATGAGCCGCGAATACGTGGCCCCTCTGTGGCGCTGTCTGGCGCTGATGTTGCCGCCGGGCTTGGTCGGGGCGGCTGACTTGTTGGTCTCGTTGACCGCGCACGCTCGCCGAGAGAATGCTGGCACGGTCTCGCAGGAGGAGTTGTTCATCGTACTGGATCGGCGCGGCCCGCTACGCGGCCGTCAATTGGACCGTTTGTTGCCCCGGCAGCGGTGGCGCCGAGCAGCTTCTCAGATGGCTCGCCGTGGATTGGTGGTCAAGACGCCGGTACTGCTTCCCCCCAGGGCACGCCCCAGGCGCGTCTGGACGGTGCGCCTGTTGCCCGATGCAGACGCGGACGGTGGCGTCGAAAGTAAACTGGCGGGCCTACGTAGCCTGGTCTATCCCGCTATTGTCGCTTTCTTACGCGCCGAGGGTGGGCCGGTGGATGTCAGTTGGGTGTATGCCGAGACGGGCTGCTCTCGCTATCACCTGAACAAGTTGGCCGAGCGGGGGGTGGTGGGTTTCGACACCGAAGAGGCCTGGCGGGACCCGCTGGCCGATGAGCTGTTTGTGCCCGATACGCCTCCGCCGTTGACGTCGGACCAGCAAGCGGTCTGGAACGTGATCCAGACTGCTATGCAAGCTCGGCAGTCAGAGGTCTTCCTTCTCCACGGCGTCACCGGCTCCGGCAAGACGGAGATCTATCTGCGGGCAGTGGATGAGATGCTTCGGCAGGGACGACAGGCTATCGTGCTGCTGCCGGAGATTGGCCTCACGCCGCAGATGGCCCACCGGTTTGGCGCTCGGTTCGGTCGGCGTATCGCCATCTGGCACAGTATGTTGACGACCGGCGAATTGTACGATACGTGGCGCCGGGTGCGAGCCGGGGACGTGGATGTGGTGCTTGGGCCGCGCTCGGCGCTCTTTGTTCCGATGGCCCGATTGGGGTTGATTGTAGTGGACGAGGAGGACTCCCCTGGCTACAAACAAGGAGAAGTGCCGTTCGAGAGCGCCGGTCGGCCCCGCGACCGGTTGCCGCCGGAACCACGGGTGCCGCTCTATCACGCGCGGGATGCGGCGCTAACCCTGGCCCGTCTGGCCGGTGCGACCGTCCTGCTGGGGTCCGCGACGCCCAGTCTGGAGTCGTACTACCGGGCACAGCGGGGGGAGTTTACGCTGTTGGAGATGCCCCGCCGTGTTATGGCCCATCGGGGCCGTCTGGCCGATCTCCAGGCTCGCTACGGGGTGGCGCGGACAGTGTATCGCTCGTTGCCAAGTAAGGTGAGCGGTTCGGGCGAGGGCCGTTATCTCCCCCTACCGCCAGTGCAGATTGTGGATCTGCGGGCGGAATTGCGGGCCGGCAACCGTTCGATCTTCAGCCGGGCGCTCCAGCAGGCGCTGGAAAGAGCCTTCGAGCGGGGAGAGCAGGCGATTCTATTTGTGAACCGACGGGGGACGGCCACCTTTGTGCTGTGTCGCGATTGTGGATATGTGGCTCGTTGTCCCCACTGTGGCACGCCCCTGACATATCACGGCCCGAAAGCGGCGTTGATCTGCCATCACTGCGCCTATCAGGAACCACAGCCGACTCGTTGCCCGCAATGTGACGGGCAGCGAATTCGTTACTTCGGGTTGGGAACAGAGCGAGTTGAGCAGGTCGTCCACGAACGGTGGCCCCAGGTGCGCACCCTGCGTTGGGACCGGGATACGACCCGTCACTATGCCGCCCACGCCGCGATTCTCGATCTGTTCACCAGTGGGCTAGCCCACGTGTTGGTGGGGACGCAGATGGTTGCCAGGGGGTTGGACCTGCCGCTGGTGACGGTGGTGGGTGTAGTGGCCGCCGACACAACGCTCGATCTTCCTGATTTTCGGGCCGCCGAGCGCACATTCCAGTTGTTGACCCAGGTGGCCGGACGGGCCGGTCGGGGGCTGCTGGGGGGGCGGACGATCATTCAGACGTATCACCCCGATCACTACGCAGTCGTTGCGGCCGCCGAACACAACTATACCCGCTTCGCCCGCCGGGAGTTGGCATTCCGGCGGGAACAGGGATATCCGCCCTACGTTCGGTTGACCCGGTTGTACTACGAGGATGCCGATTTTTCCAGAGGGCGGGCCACTGCAGCGGCGTTCGGTGATACGCTTCGCGCTGCTCTGGCGCGGGAGGATACAATCGGCGGCGATCTGATCGGCCCTGTGCAGCCGTTCATCCCCCGGCGACATGGGCGTCACCGCTGGCAGCTTCTCCTCCGTCACCCCGACCCGGCGGCTTTGCTGGCTACCGTTGATATCCCACAGGGGTGGCGGGTGGACGTGGACGCCGTGGACATTCTTTAGGGGCAACCCTTGTGCCCGCCCCTGCGACGGGCGACCGCGAGGATTGCTCCCTGGCTGTGTTTATCCCGTCTGGCGGACCCAATCCAGCAAGGCGTCCAGTTCACACGTCGCCAGGCCAACGACTCGGTCGGCCCCTCCATAGTAGACGTAGACCTGCCCGTTCACCACCGGGTTGGCGGCAGAGAAGACGGCGTGGGGTACGTCTCCTTTGATCTCCCACGTTTCCTCCGGTTGGAGCAGGAAATGGGAGGCGCGGGCGATGACCCGCCGCGGATCGTTCAAGTCTAACAGACAGGCCCCCAGGCGGTAGACGTGGTCGTAGTCATAGGCGTGGTACAGGACCAGCCAGCCGTGCTCGGTCTCGATAGGTACGCCGCCTGCTCCTACCCGTTTGCAATCCCAATGCCCCTGGCGAGGCTCCATGACCACCTCAAAATTCCCCCAATGAATCAAGTCGTCGCTGTAGGCCAACCAGATGGACGGCGGACGGCGATGGAGTGACACGTAGCGCCCATTGATCTTGCGAGGGAACAGCACGTGGTCCTTGTTGTCCTCGCCGGTGACCAGGGGGCCGATCCGCCGCCAGGAGATCAGGTTGCTGCTCTCGGCAAACATCGGTGTGATTCCTTTGGGCGAGTAGGCGGTGTAGGCCATGATAAAGCGCCCCTCGTCGGCCAAGTGGGTCACCCGTGGGTCTTCGACGCCGCGCGTTTCCCACTCATCTTGTGGAGAGAGGATTGGCTGTTGGAGGCGGTTGAAGTGCACCCCGTCGGTGCTGACGGCATACCCGATGTGGCTGATGTAATTCAAGCCCTGGGCACGGTATAACATGTGGAACAAGCCGTTATAGTGCACGACGCCACAGTTGAAGACGTTGAGCGCTTCCCACTCGTTCATTGGGTTGGGTTTTAAGATCGGATTTGCTGGGTGACGGTTGAGTTGCATTTGCTTGTTTTCTCCGTGTTCTCGATTTCAGA
>CAZXVB010000161.1:0-6863 GCA_964643875.1 uncultured Anaerolineales bacterium
CAGCCAGCTTTAGCTCCTCAGGCGCGGTTTCAACCGCTGGCCTGAGGAGTAACGCGATAACTATGTCCAATTCGGATTGCAGGTAGGAGTTTATGTGGGGGAGATTGGAGATACAAGCGATTTTAGAAATCATCAACATCGCGCTCACCTCTGGCATTACGATCGTTTCTTTTGCGCTGTTCCTCTACCTGCTCATCTATAACCTGAACAACGACGTTGCCCGTTCGTTTGCCGTCTTGTTGGCCTGTGTGGTCATCACCTATTTTACAGACTTGGCGTTGCTCGGCATCTACGATCCGAGCGTAGCCGCTAGTTGGTTGCGATTCCAGTGGGTCGGGATTTCTTTCACACCGGCGGTCTATCTCGACTTTTCCAATGCTCTCTTGAAAACCACCGGAGCATACAGCCGCCGACGCTCGTTGGTAGTGCAAGCCAGCTACTTGCTCAGCGCGGTATTGTTGTTGAGCGTAACCTTTAGTGATATCATTGTCCATGGCGTGAGCCTCACATATCACGCTCCACATCTGCTCCCCGGCCCTCTTTTTCCCCTCTTCGTCGTCTATTTTGCCGTCGCTGTTATTGGAGGTGCAACCAATGTGCTGCGAGCGCGTCAACGGGCACTTACTTCCACATCCCGCCGTCGCTTGACTTACCTGGCGGCTGCGTTCGCTGCCCCGGCGGCGGGTGTCTTTCCCTACCTCCTGGTGATCGGCTGGTCCCTTTCCCCGGATCGTAACCTTTTCTGGTTTCTGTTGGTACTGGGGAACATCGCGATTGGCGGTATGTTGATCTTGTTGGCCTACAGCGTGGCGTTCTTTGGGGCATTGACGCCTGATCGGGTCGTGAAACACCGCTTGATCCGCTTCTTGCTGCGAGGTCCCTTGCTGGCCACTCTGGTCACCCTGGTAACTATCGCCGCTGCCCGCGCCGAGGGCTGGTTGGGTCTGCCCGGCGGGCGGCTCTCCCTGTTCGGGGTCGTGGCGGTCATCCTGTTGATGCAATTGGGGATCGAATGGGCCAAGCCGCTCATTGACCGTGCCCTCTATCGGCAGGATCAACCGGAGATCGCTCGCATCCAAGAACTCAGCAACCGACTGCTGACAACTACGGACTTGCGTCAATTTCTGGAAAACATCCTGACGGCGGTGTGTGACCTGCTGCGTGTTCCGGCGGCTTTTATCGCTGTGATCGAGGATGGAGTCCCACGGCTCGAGGTCACCTGCGGCTCGTTAACGGTGGAAGCGACCGGCCTGATCCCGCCGGAAACCTGGCAATCCGCCGGGCCTGAATCTTCCCCCGGTGACGAGCCACCCAGAGGGAGACTTCAACGTCACGATACACTGTATGTGTGGGATGGTTACTGGCTGGCCCCACTTCGTGCCGGTGAATCGGGAGTAGTGATCGGTATCCTGGGGTTCACCGCCCGCTCGTTGGAGCCGGACCTTTCCCTGGAAGAACAGGCCGGCCTGGATGCCTTGTTGACCCAGGCGGTCGCTGCATTGGAAGACCGACGTCTCCAACAAGTGATCTTCGATGCCTTGGAGCGGATCATTCCGCAGATCGAGGATATCCAGCGGAGGAGAGGTGTCGTGCACTACGTCGGGGCGGAGGCGATCTCTGGCTTTGACCTTTCCACCAATGCCGAGTTCCGTCAGTGGGTGCGGGATGCGTTGAGTCATTACTGGGGAGGTCCCAAATTTACCCATAGCCCGCTGATGTCCCTCCAGGTGGTGGAACAGGCCAGCCGGGAGCATGGTGGCAATGTGATCCAGGGACTCCGCACTGTGTTGAAAGAGGCCATTGAGCGCTTGCGCCCCGACGGACAGCGAGAAATGACTACCCCGGAATGGCTCCTCTACAACATTCTGGAACTGAAGTTTCTCCAGGGGTACAAGGTGCGGGACGTAGCCCGTCGCTTGGCGATGAGTGAGTCCGACCTGTACCGTAAACAACGGATCGCCATCGAAGCCGTTGCTCAAACCCTGGCGGAGATGGAGGCAGACTTGAGTGAGCGAGCGCAGATGCCCGACACTACGACCTCGGAGAACAAGAGTTGACAACCCATGGGCGTTGCCCTATAATCGGTCTGATCTGATCACGTGTGGAGAACCGATAAGATGGAATGGATACCAGGAGATGCGCCGCCGGATGCGGAATATTGGCAAGCCCTGTTGCAGGATGGAGAGAATGGGCCGGCCGCTCCACCATGTTTTCCAGATGTGCCCTGGGAAGCGTGGCTCTCCGAACCGTCCGATGGATCCGGAGATGAATCTGGAACAGTATGGGAGCAATCCCGCGCTACACCCGAAGAGCCAAAATCTCCCTGGGAGCTGGCACGACAGACGATGGAGGCCGGACAGATCATCCAGGCCGTCGTTACAGGGTGCAATCGCGGAGGAGCAATCGTTACCTGGCACGGTCTGGAGGGTTTTGTGCCCGCCTCTCACATCGTGAGTATCCCACCGGCTCCCGATGGGCAAGAACGCCAGGTATGGCTACATCGCCTGGTCGGGACGGCCCTGTCGCTCCGAATCATCGAGCTGGATCCCGACGAGGAACAGTTCGTCCTTTCAGAACGGGCATCACTATTGCAAAAAGGCACTGGCGGGAACCGGGTGATGGAAATTCATCCGGGTGACGTCATCCAGGGGCGGGTCACCGATCTGTGTTCTTTTGGCGCATTCGTGGACGTGGGTGGCCTGGAAGGTCTACTTCACATCTCGGAGCTTTCCTGGGGCCACGTTCGCCATCCCGGTGACCTGCTGTCGCCGGGCCAGGTGTTGAAACTGTATGTGCTTGATGTGGACCGAGAGAAACGACGCATACGGCTGAGCATGAAACGGCTCCAGCCAGACCCGTGGGCATCCATCGAAGAGCGATACCGGGTGGGCCAGATTGTCGAAGGGACCGTAACTCAGGTGGCGAAATTCGGGGCTTTTGTCCGTATCGAGGAGGGTGTGGAAGGATTGATCCATGTCTCTCGGCTGTCCACCGGTCGCTCTTCTTCCTCGCAGAGGCCGGTCAAGGCGGGAGACCGTGTGACGGTGCGGATTATCCGGGTGGATGGACGGCGACGGCGGATGAGATTGGGTTGGGAACCAACAGAGGCGCAATATGTCCAAACGTAGTTCCCCAAAGAGGCAACCGCCCTCGATAGATTGGCGTGCCCTGCTTACCGATCCGCTGGCACGCCAGATCCTGGCACTGCTCATCCTGGCGTGGGGAACCATTACCCTGTTGGGGCTTTTGGGGATTACACATGGCCGCTGGATAGATGCTTGGAACGGGTTGCTCGTGTTCTGGTTCGGGTGGGGCGCTTATCCGATTGCGGCGATGATTTTCCTGGCCGGCGGCCTATGGCTCTATCACCTCATAGACCGTCCTCTACTGTGGCGGTGGCGACCATGTGTCGGGATCGAACTGACCATGGTGGGGTTGCTAGTGCTGACACATGCTCTGGTAGGGTCGGATCACTTGCCGGCCCACACGATGGAACGGTGGAGTGGAGGACTGGTCGGCTGGGCAATCTTCACCTTGTTTTCTACTTACCTGGGGAAACCGATCGCGGTGGTGCTTTTGCTCTCGATAACGGTGGTCGGTTTAGCGCTGACGTTCGATGTGGGTATCGCCGACGTCCGTCGGGCCGTGGAGCGATGGCAGAGGCGTCGCAATACGGCCGTTCGCTCTCTTCCTCCTGTTAGAACGTCTTCCCGGCCCGCGCCGGCGCCGGCGCCGCCGCCACTTCGCTCCGCTCCGCCTCCAGCTCCGGCGAATGTTTCACCGTCCCCACCAATCCCAGCAACATCGCCTGCCCCGTTGGCCGGTGCTCCTCGCCCCGCTGTGACTTCTGCGCCGCCACCCTCCACCGCTCCACCCGCGACTGTGACTTCGCTGGCATCCACCCAGTTCTCCTTGCCGCCGCTGAGTCTGCTGGACGAGCCGAGCGGCCCGCCGTTGACCGACGCGGAGATCCTCCGTAAGTCGAAGATTATCGAAGAGACCCTGGCGCAGTTCGGCCTGCCCATCGAAGTATCCGAAGTGCGCGTCGGGCCGACCGTCACGCAGTTCGGTGTCAAGCCGGGGTACGTGGAGCGCTCCAATAATGTCAGCCGCAAAGTGCGGGTTAACCAAATTAGCGCCCTGGCTGACGATCTGGCGTTGGCATTGGCGGCGCCTCGTCTACGCATCGAAGCCCCCGTTCCCGGTCGTCCAGTCGTCGGTATCGAGGTTCCCAATGACAAGATCCAATTGGTCGGCTTGCGCGAGGTGCTTGAATCCGATGAATTCCGCACGCTCAAATCGCCCTTGGCCTTCGCGGTGGGGCGGAACGTGGCCGGCGATCCGGTGGCGGCGGATCTTTCCAGAATGCCCCATCTCCTGATCGCCGGCACAACGGGATCGGGGAAGTCCGTATGCATCAAATCAATCATCACTTGTCTGATCTTCAATAACACACCCGCTGAACTGCGATTGGTGATGATTGATCCCAAGATGGTCGAATTGGTGCGTTTCAATGGATTGCCTCACCTCTACGGGCACGTAGAGGTGGATCTGGAGCGGGTGGTCAAAGTCCTCCGCTGGGTAGCCTGGGAGATGGATCGCCGCTACAAACAGTTTGCGGCGGCGTCGGCACGCAACATCGAGGATTACAACCGCCTGATGAGGCGGAAGGAAGCGCCTTCTATGCCGCGCATCGTGGTGTTGATTGATGAATTGGCCGATTTGATGATGATCGCACCCGACGAAGTAGAACGCACCATCTGCCGGATCGCGCAGATGGCCCGCGCGACCGGCATCCACCTGGTGGTTGCTACCCAACGGCCTAGCACCGACGTGGTCACCGGTCTGATCAAGGCCAATTTCCCGGCCCGCATTTCCTTCGCCACGGCCAGTCAGACCGATTCTCGTGTCATTTTGGATATGCCGGGGGCGGAGACATTGATGGGGCACGGGGATATGCTCTTTCTGCCTTCGGACGCGGGATACCCCCAGCGCATACAAGGGTGCTACGTCTCCGAGGATGAAGAGGATCGAGTGGTGGCGTTCTGGCGGGAACAGGTGGGGGACTGGGCCGCCGAAGCGCCCTGGGAACGCATTATGTCCGGCACCGAGGGGAGTAAAGGGACAACAGGTGGTGGAGACGAAGAGGACGAACTCCTGCCGGCAGCCATCGCCCTGGTTCGAGAGACGGGCAGTGCGTCAGCTTCTCTCCTGCAACGTAAGTTGCACATTGGCCATCCCAGGGCTGCCCGGCTGATGCGTTTAATGGAGGAGCGGGGTATCGTTGGCCCTCCGGAAGCTGCCGGTCGCTCTCGTGCGGTCATCATTGGCGGAGAGGAGTGAAAAGCCGGGAGCAGAGATTCGCGAGGCCGCTACGAAGTCGTTACGAAGCCATTACAAGGCTATGAGAAAACGGAGAGGACAATGCCCGTTTTGATCGGCACCAGCGGATTTAGCTATTCTGATTGGGTCGGGCCAGTCTATCCTGCTGACCTCCCCAAGTCCGATTGGCTGCGTTTCTACAGTCAGGAGTTCCACACATGCGAACTCAACTTCAGCTACTACCGCATTCCATCGGCCCGCACTCTGGAAAAGATGGCCGATAAAGTCCCTGACAGTTTTCTGTTTTCCCTCAAGGCCTTTCAGGGGATCACCCACGAGCGGGATCCGAACAGCGTGGCATCCCAAATCGCCCAGTTCACCGCCGCATTGAAGCCCTTGGTGGAAAGAGGGAAATTCGCCTGTGTGTTGCTTCAGTTTCCACACTCGTTCTGTGCTACCTCCGAAAAGGGAAAGGAGAATAGAGCCTACCTTTCCCGCTTGAGGGAAGAGTTTGGCGATATTCCTTGCGTGGTTGAGTTCCGTTCTCGTGATTGGATTACCAGCCAGACATTCGAGGAATTGCGGAGGCTCAATTTTGGGTTCTGCTGTGTGGACCAGCCGCGTTTCCAGAATCTGGTACCTCCCATTGCCGTCGCAACTGGGCCGATTGCGTACGTGCGTTTCCATGGCCGGAACCGGGCCAAATGGTGGCGGCACACAGAGGCATGGGAACGGTACAACTACACCTACAGCGATGCCGAACTGGGCGAATGGATTCCCAAAATCCGTCAACTGGGCACCGAAGCCCCGTTGACGCTGGTATATATGAACAATCACTGGCAAGGCCAGGCTGTCGGTACAGCTCGCCGATTGAAGACATTGATGGAAAAGATGGAAACGAAGGAGTAGGACGAGGAGATAAATGGCCAAAACAGTAACCGTAAAATGGGTGGAAAAATTACAATTCGTGGGCATTGACCACACCAAACATTCCGTGGTGATGTCCGCTCAAGATGAGGAAAACGGGGTTGGTATGACCCCTTCTCAACTGGTGCTGGTGGCTCTGGGGGGATGCACCGGGTATGACGTGGTCAACATTCTGAGCAAAAAGCGACAGACATTAACCGGTCTGGAGATCGCTGTGACCGGTGAACAAGAGCCAGACCCGCCGTGGACATATCGTCACATCCACGTGTATTATCGTTTTCGGGGGAAAGGTTTGAATCCCAAGGCTGTGGAGGACGCGATCCGACTTTCTGAGGAGAAGTATTGCTCTGTGTCGGCGACCCTGCGCGGCGCGGCAGAGATCACCACCGAATACACCATCGTGGAGGAGTGAATGGAACGAAACGCCCCCGGCGCGATTCGAACGCGCAACCTGCGGATTCGAAGTCCGACGCTCTGTCCAATTGAGCTACGGGGGCACAAATAGGGAGGCGGCCGACCGATGGCAACGTACATCGGCCACAGCCGCCTTAACCATCAAGGTGAGTGATGGGATTCGAACCCACAATCTCCTGGGCCACAACCAGGTGCCTTAA
>CAZXVB010000162.1:0-6826 GCA_964643875.1 uncultured Anaerolineales bacterium
AACTTCAAACCTGCGGGAGGGTTACCGATCAATATGTCGGGTAGCGAAAATGGTGGAAACCGTTCAGACCAGGCCGGCGCGGAGCAGACACTGGAAGGCGCGGGCCGTCAGTATCGGTCGTAGCACCGCGTTGGGAGGCAAGCCTCTGGCGGTAGAGTGGAAGGTCATCTGGACACCCGGTTGGGCCTTCAGCTCCTCTGACGCCCATTCGTCGGGGGCAAACACGTCGCTCAGGGCTTGCCGTTCAATGCGTAACATACCAAAGAGATCCCGTGGGGTGGGAGCATCTCGAAGGCGGGCCGCAAACGATACGATCGCCAGAGCGTCGGGTGTGCCGATTCCTCCCAGGCGAGGGGGCAACAGGATGATCATTGCAGGTGTTGGGCGCTTCCTGGTCGGGGGCAACGTCAATGTTCCGGTGATCTCCCAATTCTGCAGCAGGTATGTCGTGGAAGGAAGCTCTATTCGGACACGAGCGCCCAATTCTTCGTCAACTTCCCGCCGCAGACAGGTTGGCAACGTTTCCCCTTGCTTGATACCGCCACCGATTCCACCAATTCCCACCACGACCCGCTCGGACGAGTGGTGCCAGTACTTCGGTTTGCCGATCTCAAAATAATAAGAGGAAGCATCTCGCACGATGGCCGAAACGCCGATCAGGGCAATGGCCTTGTGGGCAAAGGCCGGATGGCGTCGCAAATTAGGAAGCGCTTGCAGGAGATCCACCGGAATGTTCTTGAATGAAGGTATATGTTTTCTCTGCCACGAACTCCCATTCGCTATCCACAGTGAGACAGTGGCCAGAGTTGTGCAACGTCACCAGTTCTTTGTCCCTCGATCCGAGAGCGGCGTATGTGCGCTGGGCGCTGGTGGGGTGAATGGCTGTATCGCGGGTGCTGTGGATGACCAGGGCCGGCTGGATGATCTGCGAGAGGCGAGGGCGGACATAGCGTATCAGTTTCAAGAGTTCGTGGGCCGCAGCCACGGGATCGTATTCGTAATGCCACAGGCGGGACTCGGCCTGGGGATCGGTCAAATCGCTGGCCCCTTCCCTGGGTTTTTTGGGGATCAGGTATTTTAACACCGGCGTCAACACCAGCATACGATTGGTCAACCACATAGCAGGGGAGTAGAGGACAACCCCTGGGATCTCCGGATGATGAATCGCCAGGTAAGCCGCGAGGACTGCTCCCATAGAAAGCCCGCCCACGAAGACCTGTGTACAACGGGCCTGAAGATCAAGCAATGCTTGCTCCACGTGAGCGGTCCATTCGGTCCATCGGCGACGATTCATATCGTCCACCGTCGTGCCATGCCCTGGCAGCAGCGGCCCGGAGACAGTGTAACCTTTCCCGTGCAAGTAGTCGCCGATCATCCGCATCTCGGCGGCCGTACCGGTGAAACCGTGGATCAACAGGACACCGACGGGACCTCCTGTGAAAAAGAACGCGCCGGGGTCCACCAATGGGTTGCGTGGCATAGGGCCTCCTCTTTGATTCTGTTTGTCAGGCGATGGGCCGAAAACATTTGTCGGGATGCGCTGTCACGTGCGCTCCTTGCCAAAAGCATACCACGCTTCCCATAGCCCGTCAAGCCAACGGGCGTTGCTCCAAAGTGATCTACGTGCCCTGGGTGGACAACGTCGCATCCCCGGCCACCAGGCGATGCACCTGTCCCTCCGCCGTTCGGATGAGCAGCGCCCCTGTCTCATCCACCGCTTCGGCGATACCCTGGATGGCGACCGCGCCGCTGGTAGCGCACACCGATTGCCCCACCGTGACCAGGCGGCGCGTCCACTCGGCGCGGGGGTGTTCCCCTGTATACAGTCGCCGGTATCGTTCCTCCACGTTGAGCAGCAACGTGGCAAGCAGCGTCGCCCGGTCGGTTGTCCGCCCGGTCTCCGCCAGGATACTGGTTGCCTCAGGAGACAGAGTCGCCAGGGCATCGGTCGGCACGTTGACATTGATGCCGATGCCCACGATCAGGTAGTCCAACCGGTTCCCCATCACCCCTGTCTCCGTCAGCACGCCGGCCAGTTTACGCCCCGCCCTGGACAAAGGCTGTAGAGCTGATTGCCGAACGATCAAATCGTTGGGCCACTTGAGTCCCACGTGCAGCCCAGCCACCGTCTCGATGGCGTCCGCCGCCGCCATCGCGCACAGCGCTGTCAGCCATTGCGCCTGATCAAGAGGCAGGCGGGGACGAAAGAGGATGGAGAGCAGCAAGCAGGTGCCAGGTGGGGCCAACCAACGGCGTTGCAGGCGTCCTCGGCCGGCCGTTTGCTCCTCGGCCAGCACGATGGTCCCTTCTCGCGCCCCTTGCCCGGCCAATTCCCGCGCTACGTCGTTGGTCGAGCCGGTGCGTGGGAGCACAATCATCTGCTGGCCGAAAGTGGTGGTGTGGAGCACAGAGCGGATGCGGCCGGCCAGATCCTCCGCCTGTTCGTGGGATATCGTTTCAATGAGGCCTTTTGTTTCTCCCATTTCTTTGGACCTGCGACGCACCGCCACGTGCGACGCACTTCCTTTAAGGTGCGTCGCACGTGGCGCCTTTCTGTTTATCTCGGCTATCCCTCACAGGTTTGCAAACGTCCGGCCTGCGGGAGAGCGAACTCCTCTCAGAGCCTATCCGAAAAGCAGGATGGCATCCCTATGCCGTCCGCTGTGCATAGGGATGCGCGGCTACGGGAGCGATTTCTCGGGTATGCTCTCAGTCTCAGGCTCTCAGTCTCAGGATGACGTCGTCGTCTTTTCTACGCAAGTGATCCCCAACTCGGCCAACTCGTCGAGCACCGGCACGTAGATTTCCGGTCGAACCGGGATGTGGACGCCGGTCAGGCTGATTTTCCCTTCCAGGATCATCCGGGTAGCAATCGCAGCCGGCAGCCCCACCGTACGGGCCATAGCCGTATCCCCGTCGGGGATGCCAAAATCGAGCAAAGTCGAAGTGATCCGTTCCCGACGGTCGGGATAGACGGCCAGGAACTCGTGGAGCAAAACAACCATGTCCCGTTCTCCGGGCTGATACGGCATCTTCGTCAGCATCTGATCGGCCAGCACATCCAACAACGTCGTCTTCCCTGAGGTGGGACTGTCATCCAGCAGTCCCAGCCACTTCAGGGCCATCATCACCCCGCTGTTCGGCGCCAGGTTGAGATGGGCTGCCAAATCCTTCGCCAAATCATCGCTCTCCGGCTTGCCGATCAACCCGGCTATGATCTGGCGGAATGTCTGCCCGGCCAGCTCGGGGCGGTCTTCCAGGTCGAAATACCCCAATTCGTTGAGCTTCTGCATGACGTCACACCATCCCACATTGCGCAACGTACCCCGGTACATCGTATCTGTCTCCGGGATACCGTACACCTCGATGTAGGGCAGAGAGTTCCGGTTGGGATACGCCTCCAGGTCCCCCAGCCCCTCGACCCACGTCAAGTAATGGGTGGCGAACAGGCGGGCGTTGGGAACATCCACGATTTGACCGTTTTCCTTGTAACGGGCGTCGTTCCGACCGGCCAGCACCACCCCCCGTGGACTCCACGAGAATTTGTACCCCAGCGGATTGTCGTTGGCGTCCGGAGCCGGCAAACCACCGCAGTAGGAGCGGAAGGACTTGATGGCGCCACCCTGGGCGTGTACCCTATCTATGATGCGCATAGCGGACATATGATCTATGCCGGGGTCCAACCCGATCTCGTTCAACAGGAGCACGCCAGCCTCTTTGGCCGCTGCGTCCAGGGCACGCATTCCATCGCTGACGTAGCTGGTGGTGACCAGATGGCGCCGGTGACGAACACACTGTTCGGCCACCTGTACGTGATAGATGTAGGGCAGCAAGCTGATCGCCAGGTCGCACTCGGCCACCAGATCGCCCAGCGAGTCGCCCTCCTGAGTGATGTCGAAGGCGCGGGCATGCCCGCGTGGATGATCGCCGACCAGTGCCTGGGCTTTGGATAACGTCCGGCTGGCGACGGTCACGTCGAAGTGTGGTTGATCGAGCAGGTATCGGACGAGAGGACGGGTCACCAGACCCGCGCCAAACAACAAGATCTTTTTCACTTCACTTTCCTCCTGGATTGAAATGAGATTGTGGGCGGACAGGTCAAGAGCGATCCGCCAGATAGTTGGCAATGTATTGATAATCGGGGGTCAGTTCGCCCTGATAGACGATCACTGCCCGTTTGATGGCCGCCGGCAGCGCCAGGTCATCGAATGGAACGCGGTAATCGGCCCGCGCAATGGCCGGGATATATTCCATCAACACGTGACTGAAATACTCCGACGCATCCTGCGGCAGCTCACTGGGCAGGATGTCCACCGCTAGAATGACCGGCCCTGTACCGGCGACGCCGTCAGAGGTCTCACCGGTGAATGGATCGTAGGTGAAGAGTGGATCGCCCGGCTCCGTGCACTTGACGGTGGCCTCGATAGCCCCTTCGATGTCGCAACTGATGTCTCCGATCACTTGCAAACGGGGAGCTTCCGAATCGCCGTAAAGCCGCTGCAAATCAGCGCAAGTGACCAGGCGTGGATACTTCTCCTCCCAGTAAATGCAGTTGACCAGGATATTCAAGTAAGGGAGGTAGTCTCGAAAAACAGAGCGGTATTTTTCGGGATGGTCGTAGTAATCTTGCAACTGGAAAGGCTGTTCAGGCACACGGGGGGTCACCATATGCTCTTCTTTGAAGACAACTTTGTAGACTGTATGCCGGTCGGCGGATGTAGATTGGGCGACAGCGGCCACCTCGTGCGGAGCGATCTCAGTGACCGGCAGGCACTCGATGATCTCATTGGCTCCACGAAAGACGTTGCCGTACCCGGCAAAGCCACAGATCAGTGGAGTGACGTGCGCCGGCAGGCCATCCTCTGCAATCCGCGCTCCGACCTCCGTCACAGCAGCCTTGGCTTCTGCCAGGTCGGCGTAATGGCGGGTCTGTGTCAGAGCCTCGAATGGATTGGCGATCCCCTGCCATCGAAGGCGCTGACCGAAGGCCCACAGCGTGTCGATCATTCCGGCCAAGCCGGCGTGACGACCGAAAAAGATCAGCCGCCTTCCTCGCTCATCGGTGACCTTTTCATAATCAATTAACTGACATCCCAGATCCAGCAGCCGTTGAAGCATAGGCATATTGTAGGGTTGACCCTTGATCACGTGGGCGAAAAAGACATATGTCTGCCCCGGTTGGAAAAAGTCCGGTGGGAATTCCTTGACGCCCAAAACGACCGGACAGGGAGTCAGATCCTCTGCCAGGTGCAGCCCGGCCCGCGCATACTCCTCGTTACGGAAAACGCGAATGTCCGATGGCTGCACCCACACCTCGATCCCGTGCTCCTCTTGCAAGCGACGGGCGTCCTGGGGGGTGATAGGGACCCGACGTTCCCAGATACTTTTGTCCTCGCGGCGGATGCCGATCCGTGCATTCATCTGAAACCTCCATCATGAGTTGTACCCGGCGGACACCGGGCCATCGGTAATTGTAGTATGAGTGGAGGATTATGGCAACTGGTGGCATTCGCGAGCGTATCAAATTGGGTACATACAGGCAGCGATTCCCGTTTTGGAGTCTGACTTGAAATCTGCGGCAGTTAGGCTAGGGGTCAACGTGGATTCGTGGGGTAAGCCAGCCTCCCGCAGGTTCATACAGGCTTGGCTGACGCAGAAACTGCGGCAAACGGGGCAGTTTACCAGATATCAGGTATCCTCAACCTGCGGGAGGCTCGTCCCTACCCCTCGAATCCGGGTAGAGCTGGCTATAGTTGAGACAGGTGGACAGTGGTTATCTTTTCCTCTCCCTGGTCATGCCTGGGAGCAACCGCAAATTACCGTTTTTCGCAGACAAGCATTACCCCCCTCGCAAGCAAGGGGGCTCGCCAGCTACCGGCGCGGAGCCAACAGCAAGGGCAGCTTCCTCGCTTTGGCCTCACACAGAAGTGCAAACGGCTTATCTGGCAAAGCGGGCCGTTGCCGGTGGCGGCTCATTTGCAAACCACCCAATCATCGAGTACAATGGACACCGTCGGCGCGCGCGTAGGAAGTGCGATTGGAGCAAGAAGGAGCAGGAATATGTCTGTAATGAACAAATTATCCCATTCACTTGGTCGTCGCGATGAAGTTCCCAATCAAGAACTCGCTAAAGAGTTGGCTACGACAGAAAATAGAACCGGAATACAAGAGATAGTTGAGGGGCTAAAGAGCGGAGATAAGAAAACTCAAAGCGACTGCATCAAGGTTTTATACGAGATCGGATACATCAATCCTGATTTAATAGCTGAATATGTTGATGATTTCTTGAAACTTTTGCGAAACAGAAATAATCGTTTGGTGTGGGGAAGTATGATAGCTTTAGCCACAATTGCAGAGATAAAAGCAGCAGAACTCTACGAAAATCGTGATGAAATTTTACGAGCAATAGAAAAAGGTTCAGTAATCACTGTAGACAATGGTATTAAAACCTTAGCGACAATAGCGTCCGTAAAAGCAGAGTATCGAAGAGAATTATTTCCATATTTGTTAGACCATCTAGCGAATTGTCGCCCAAAAGATGTTCCTCAACGCGCGGAAAAAATAGTAGTGGCAGTGGATAGCGATAATAAGCAACAATTTATAGAAGTGCTCGAAACCCGAATGTCTATCATGAAGCCATCGCAAGTAAAACGGTTGCAGAAAGTAAAGCAAAAAGCCGAAAAGCAATAAACAACGGGCAAACGTGGATTCGTGGGGTAAGCTGCTATCAGCCTCATCATTCACCTCCAGTGCTGCGATGAATGCTGATAGTCGTCGGGGCGAAACGCCGAACGGAGTGGGCACGGCAACTTGTCACGGGTCGTCA
>CAZXVB010000163.1:0-6753 GCA_964643875.1 uncultured Anaerolineales bacterium
ATCCCTTGCCGCTGACGGACGGCCCCGCATAAATGGCGGGGCCTGGGCTTTCATTACGCGCGGGTGGTCGTGGTGGCGACCATTGATGACTCCTTCGACATCTTTCTACTCCGAGCGCCCAAACTCTCGCGCCAGTTGGGCCACACTCATATGGATCATTGTAGGCCGACCGTGGGGACAAGTGCGGGGATTGAGACACAACTCCAAAGCACGCAACATCTCCTGCATCTCCACCGTCGTCAACACCTGCCCGGCCTTGATGGCGGCCTGCTTACACACCCGTCGAGCGACGATCTCCTCCACATCCCCCGACAACGGCTGCTGGTGGGCTTCGATGTCCGCCGCCACGTCCTCTAGCACCTGAAGCGGCGTCACACCCGCCTGGGCAACGATGGTCGGCATCGCCCGCACCCGCATCGTATGACCACCAAACGGCTCAATCTGAAACCCCAGCCGACTCAACGCATCCAGATGCTCCTCCAGTAGAGCAGCAGCCTGAGGTGAAAGCTCCACTACTTCAGGCTCCAACAACGCCTGGGAAACGACCGTGGCCCTATTCCGCTCCGCCAGCAACCGCTCGAACAACACCCGTTCATGCGCCGCATGCTGATCGATCAGATACATTCCCTCCGGACCTTCGGCTACGATGTACGTAGCCCCGATCTGCCCCACCACCCGCAAGGGCGGAATGCCTTGCTCATCCGGACCACTGCTGCCCCTTGTATGCCCCTCGAACTCGAAGTGAAACTGCTCCCCTTCCTCGCCTCGAGTAACCCGAGGCCGAAGAGCGGCCAGCCGCTGGCGACGCTCCCCCCGCTGCTGTTCCGACGCGGCCCCCCATTCTACGCTCGCCCCCACCCTCGTCTGCCCGACGGCCGGAATCGGCGACTGTGTAACGAGAGTCTGGCGAACGGCCCGCTGAACGGCGCGGAAGACCTGATCCCCATCCCGGAAGCGGACTTCGGACTTGGTGGGATGCACATTGACATCCACATCAGCCGGCGGCATACGCACCATGACCACGGCCAGAGGATAGCGACCGACGGGCAACATCGTGTGATACGCCTGAATGACGGCATAGGTCAGACGCGCATCCTGGACCCAACGCCCATTGACGAACAGCGTGATATAGCCCCGGTTGGCTCGATGAAACGAGGGGGGGCTGACGAACCCCCGCACCTGGATGTTCGCCACATCCATCGGGCGTTCCGGCGGAACGATTGCCAGCATCGCCGCTCCCACCTCCAACCCATAGACCTCGATCAATACATCCCGTAGCCGTCCATTGCCCGGCGACTGGAAGACCATCTTCCCATCGTGCAACAGAGTAAACCCGATTTCGGGATACGCCATTGCATACCGGGTCAACCAGCCGTCTATGTGACCCCGCTCAGTGCGCTCGGTGCGCAAGAACTTCCGCCGGGCCGGCACATTGAAGAACAAATCCTCCACCGCGATGGTAGTACCCGGTGGACGGCCATCCTCAATACAGGCAACCTGCCGCCCGCCTTCCAACTGCAAGCGCGTCCCCACTGGCTCCTCCTCCACACGGGTGATACACGTTAGCCGACTGACGGCCGCAATGGATGCCAGCGCCTCCCCCCGAAACCCCAGCGTGGTGATCCGACTCAGATCATCGGTCATTGCCAATTTACTGGTCGCGTGTCGCCGGAAAGCCAACTCAACCTCGGCCGAGGGAATCCCCCGTCCATCATCGCTTACACGGATCCGCTTCTTCCCACCCCGCTCCGTCTCTACGCGAATCAGCCGCGCGCCGGCGTCTATGCTGTTTTCGACCAGCTCTTTGACCACCGAAGCCGGCCGCTCAACGACCTCTCCGGCCGCAATCTGGGAAACAACCTCTTCCGGCAAGATACGAATGGGCATCCCGAAACCTCCTATTTAAGGTATTGTATCACACAACCCGGTCGTGACAAGATAGGATTACAAATTGAACATTTCTGCCGTTAAAGGTATAATAACCCCGACTCCCAGTCCGAAGAGAGGTTAACGACATGACAAACGTTTTTCCATTTACCGCCATCGTAGGGCAAGAACGGATGAAACGCGCCTTGATCCTGAATGCCATCTATCCCCAGATTGGAGGCGTGTTGATTCGCGGTGAGCGAGGAACGGCCAAGTCAACGGCCGCCCGCGCCCTGGCCGCCCTCCTACCGGAGATCGAGGTAGTCGCCGACTGTCCCTTTGGATGCGACCCCGACCAACCCACCACCTGGTGCACCGAATGTCAAGAACGATCCCGCACCAACGGGGAGCTGCCCCGTACCCGACGGCGGACCCGCTTCGTAGACCTGCCGGTCAGCGCCACAGAGGATCGCGTCGTGGGCACACTCGACATTGAGCGGGCCATCCAAAAAGGCGAACGAAGGTTCGACCCCGGCGTGTTGGCAGCGGCTAATCGAGGCGTGCTCTATGTGGATGAAGTCAACCTGTTGGACGATCATGTAGTGGACCTGCTGCTCGACGCCGCCGCAATGGGAATTAACGTGGTCGAACGTGAAGGAATCTCGTTTACGCATCCAGCCCGCTTTATCCTGATCGGCACGATGAACCCAGAAGAGGGCGACCTGCGTCCCCAGTTGCTCGACCGCTTCGCCCTGTGTGTGGATATTCACGGCATCTACAATCCGGAGGCCCGCGTAGCCATCATCGAGCGCAACCTGGCCTTCGAGGCAGACCCGGAGGGCTTTTATGCCGAGTGGGCACCCCGCGAACAGGCACTCTCCCAGGAGATCGAACGAGCACAGCAAATATTGCCCCACGTTCGTTACACCCACGCAGACCTGGCTACGATTGCCACTATGATGGCCGAACTGTCTGTGGATGGCCATCGTGCTGACCTGGTTGTGCTCAAAACCGCCCGTGCCCATGCTGCCTTCGAAGGGCGCCAGCGGTTGACCGACCGGGACGTCCTGCTGGCAGCGGAGCTGGCTCTGCCCCACCGGCTGAAACGTCATCCCCTCCAGGAAGTAGAAACGACGTTGGAAGACCTCTCAGAGCGTCTGATGGAGGCCCGCGCACAGAACCCCGATGGCGCCGAGCCAGACGAAGAGAACAAGGAAGCCGAGAGGACAACTGCAGGTAAAAAAAAACCACCCTATCGGGAGATGAGGACAGGGATCCCTCCCCGGACGATCAGCGATCCCTGGTAGATCAGGAGCCGGCACTGCAGTCCGTTCCCCAATGGCCCTCGGAAGGGAAATGGTGGGAGGGCGGTGAGCAAATCGCCTCCGGCGAAGAATTCATCCCCCGGCGGATAGACACCCCCCTCGACCGACTGACCCGCTCCACCGGTGGTCGTCGGAGCCAAACCCGCACTGACCGCAAGCGCGGACGATACATCCGCGCGCAGCCCTCCCCTGGCGACCCGACCGACCTGGCATTCGACGCCACCTTGCGGGCCGCCGCGCCCCACCAAAAAGAGCGTCACCGCGCAGCACGCCAGGCAGGCGAAGAAGCACCGGCGCTGGCGCTCCGTCCAGAAGACTATCAGCGAAAGATACGGGTGCGCCGAGCGGCCAACCTGATCCTGTTCGTGGTGGACGCTTCCTGGTCTATGGCCGTGGCCGAACGGATGCAAGCCACCAAGGGCGCGGTGGTCTCACTGCTGACCGATGCCTACCAACAGCGAGACCGGGTCGGGTTAATCGTGTTCCAAAAGAATCAAGCCCATCTAGTCTTGCCCCCCACCAACAGCGTCGAACTGGCCAAACAAGCTCTGCGCGACATTCCGGTCGGCGGCAAAACGCCGCTCTCGGCAGGCCTGCAACTCGCCTACCGGGTCATCATGCAAGAAACGCGCCAACATCCCGACCTGAGGCCCTTGATGGTGCTGCTCACCGACGGCGCTGGCAACGTCTCGACGACCGATATGCCCCCTCAGGAGGAAGCTTATCGCATTGCCGAGATGTTCCCACAAGCACACATCCGCTCGATGGTGATCAATATGGAACACAAGGCGTTCGATCAGGGCCTGGCGCAAGCTCTGGCCGACCACCTGCAAGCCCCTTGCTACAGCTTGGCCGATCTGAAGGCCGAAACCCTGACCCAAACCGTGCGCGAAAAGTTGACAGAACAAACAGCGTAGGTGTAGCGATATGGGCAGAGATGCGAAAATCACGTTGAGCGCCACTCAGTGGAGCGTTGCGCTCGCCCTGCTGTTCATCTTTGCCGCCCAAGCACTGACAGCCATTCCGGCCCTCTCACTAACGGCCGACGAACCGGTCTACCTGGCGGCCGGTTACGCCGCCTTGCGCACCGGTGACTGGCGCATGGCCACCCAGGCACAACACCCCCCGTTGATGCAGCTTCTGTCCGCACTGCCGTTGCTCTTACAACCTGGCCCCGACCTGAACGCACTGGATGGGTGGGCCACCGCCGAGATGTCCCGCTTCGCGCCGGCCTTCGTATCCTGGTACGGCGACCGACTCGCTCCAATGACCTTCACGGCCCGTCTGCCCACCATCGGGGTCGGGCTACTGTGGGCCGCCTTTCTCTTCCGCTGGGCCGCCGACCGCTTCGGGCCTTGGGGTGGACTGCTGGCCTTGACCCTCTTCGTTTTCGACCCCAACATCCTGGCGCACACCACCCTGGCCACCACGGATGTCGGTTTCGCCGCCTTCAGCTTCGCGGCCCTTTTTGGCGCTGTCCGTCTTCTCCGCCACCCCTCCCCTCACTACCTCATACTGACCGGCCTGGCCCTGGGAGCCAGCCTGAGCGCCAAATCCATCGGCTTCTTCACCGCTCTGGCCCTCGTCGTCCTACTCCCCCTGGACGCCCTGCTGAGGGGAACCGACCGCCTCCGCCGACTTCTACATGCCCTCGGCTACCTCGCCATCATCTTGTCCCTGAGCCTGCTGGTGTTGTGGGCCACGTGGGGCTTCGAGCTGCGACCGACCCCCCTGACCACCCAACGGCAGATATGGCGCGAGATGCAAACCCACCTCTCCACTGGCCACACCGGCTACCTGATGGGCCAGATCCGCACCACGGGATGGCGGCTCTACTACCCCATCGCCTTCCTGCTCAAGACCCCGCCGCTCACGTTGGCGCTCACTCTGGGAGGATTGTTGACCGCTATCGTCGTCAGCGCCCGCCACCCGCGCACGTGGCTGCCGGTGTGGATCTATGGAGGGGGCTACACCGCTGCGGCGATCTTGAGCCAGGTAGCGACCGGCTATCGCTTCCTGTTACCCATTTTGCCCCTCTGTTTCCTGCTTTCCAGCAGACTATTCTGCTGCCGTTTTGTGGGCCAAATAACGCCCATCGTCCGGCCGGTGATCTCCATTTTACTCGCCGCTCATATCGCCGTGATCGTGCATCTCCATCCGCACTACCTGACGTACTTCAACGCCCTGGCCGGAGGCCCGACCGGCGGACACCGCTACCTGGTGGACTCCAACCTCGACTGGGGTCAATCTTTCCTGGCTCTGCGGGCTTTCCTGGAGACAGAGGACATCCCAATAATACACCTGAGCTACTACACATACACCGATCCGGCCCTATACGACATCCCATACCAGCCCCTGCCCCCCGCGCGGGGCGCTCCCCCCACCCTGCCCGCTCGCTTCGATCCTCCCCCCGGCGTCTACGTCATCGGGGCAACGACCTTGCAAGGTGTCATGGTCGTAGAGCCGGACATGTACGATTGGTTCCGTCACCGGGACCCCATCGCCCGACCGGGAAACGCGCTTTTCGTCTACCGGGTGACGCCCCACCCCCGCCCCCCCGCCTGGCTGGCCCAATGCACATCGCCGGTGACCCCGCTTTCCGAGCAAGCCATACAGGACGGATTCGGACCTCATACGAACCTGCGGCGCATTTCCTTTGACTGCACAGCGGGTTGGGTCTATCCAGAGGGGGGCATCTCGCCAGGATGGTATGCCCTCCACCGCGAGATCATCACCCAGGACAGCTCCTTCATCCAAGAGCGATTGGACGCCGAGCGACTTAGCTACGAACAACGAAACGCGGCCGCGCTGCCGCCGTTTGCCATCTACGCGCACAGCCACCCAACCGCCACCAGAGCCTTCGCCCCGACGACACCAATCACTCCGCCCCTCTCCACAGAAACGGGACATCTGACATTTTTGGGATACGACATCAACAGCCCTGCCCCGGCACACCCCGGCCAGAGCGTAGAAGTGGTGACATGGTGGCAAGTAGCCCAGCGACCGACGCGCCCACTCTCATTCATGCTGCACATGGTGGGGCCGGGCGGCGCTCCGGTGATCGTCGGCGACGGCCTGGCCATCCCCATCGAACAGTGGCACGTGGGGGATGTCCTGCTGCAGTGGCACCGGCTCGCGATACTGCAGGATGCTCCCCCCGGCGAGTACACGCTGGTCACAGGCGTCTACTGGCTGGAGACATTAGAGCGATGGGGAGTCGTGCAAACGGACGGGCACGTGGACAACAAGATTGTATTGCAGTCCATTCCCATCCGCCCTTGACTTCACTTCCACTTCCGTAGCTGCTCCTCCAGCTCCAAAGTGACAATCATCCCCTATGAGTAACTGCCCAGGCTACTTCTGTTAGCGATTGAAATCGCCTCTGGATGGCTGGCAGCCGAGCGTCCATCTGCGTGGACGCGCCTGCCCACGCAGGTGGACAGCCAGCTTTAGCTCCTCAGGTGCGGTTTCAACCGCTGGCCTGAGTAGTAACCTCCTAACAACGTGCAGCACTATCGGCAAGTAAATCTTATGCTCCTCAACCTGCCAACTCAACTGCCAC
>CAZXVB010000164.1:0-6747 GCA_964643875.1 uncultured Anaerolineales bacterium
CTCAGTGTGCAGTTGGTGCAATTGAGCGTGAACACCACCGGGCTACCCGCCGGCTGGACGACGCTCGGTCAGATCACCGCAACGGCCACCTATGAGGGTGAGGCGATCTCAGGCAGCCCGAAGACTGCTCCCGTAATGGTGTTCATCGGCGATATACACCGGGTCTTCTTACCCGGAATTCTGAAAGGGCAATAGATGGAGGGCGTACCGCTAGATTTTCGACCAAACTTGTGGGTCGTTCTCAAGGATTTCATTCAGCGAGCTATCAATGGGGAGTTACACTTGCCCCCCTGGTGGCTACGGGATATAGGCGGTGCTGAGGACTTTGAAGCCGTAGGACAGGAATTTCTGACCTTGTTCGTCCAGTTGGCACAACTTAAACCGGACGAACAGGTATTGGAAATCGGTTGTGGCAGTGGACGCATGGCTTTACCGCTGACTACTTTCCTCCGCCCACCCGGCTCCTACACTGGTACCGACATCGTGGCGCCGTTCATCGCCTGGTGTCAGAAACATATCAGCCGCCGTCGTCCCCAGTTCGCCTTCCTGCACGCCGACCTATACAACCAACGGTACAACCCGCAAGGACGATGGTTAGCCAGCGAATACACTTTTCCATTTCCAGATGAGCGCTTCGACTTCGTCTTTCTTACTTCCGTCTTTACCCACCTGTTGCCGAAAGACACGGAACACTACTTGCACGAGATTCGCCGCCTGCTCCGTCCAAACGGGCGTTGTCTAGCAACCTTTTTCCTGTTGAACGAGACCCAGGCCCGCCTGGCGGCCGAGGGAAAAAACGAGATCGCCTTCCGGTATGGCTCCGACCCGATCCGTATCCGCAGCGAGACCGTGCCCGAAAGCGCCGTTGCCTACGACGAGGCGTACCTGCTCGACCTACTCTCACAGTGTGGCTTGACGCTCCAAGCGCCGATCTACTACGGCTCGTGGAGCGGGCGGGCCGATGGACTCTCATATCAGGATATCCTCCTGTTCCGTCGGGCGGATAACGATGCCGATGGTGCCGATGGTGTAAATGAAACCAATGTCTGAATCGCCGCGTGTGACCGTCATCATCCCCAACTGGAACACACGACGCTGGCTGCCCGGCTGTCTGGATGGCCTGCGGGCACAGACCTATCGGCCTTTCGAGACGCTGCTGGTGGACAATGGCTCGACCGACGGATCACTCTCGTTCGTGCGCCAGAATTACCCGGAGGTACGGATCATCGCCCTGCCGGAGAACCGAGGATTTGCCGGCGGGGTACATGTCGGCATCCGGGCGACACAGAGCGAGTATGTGGCCCTGCTGAACGTTGATACCGTGCCCCAACCCGATTGGCTGAGCAGCCTGGTGGCCGCAATGGAAGCCAGCCCGCCCGATGTGGGCGCACTGGCTTCCAGGATGCTCTCCTTGCACGACCCGAGCCGCATAGACGACGCCGGCGACATATTGAGTTGGTACGGTTCCGCCCGCAAGCGCGGCATGGGCGAGCCGGCGAAACGGTACGATCAACAGGAGGAAGTCTTTTCCATCTGTGCAGGAGCGGCCCTATACCGGCGCTCTTTTCTGGAGAAAACCGGGGGATTCGACGAACAGTTCACCAGCTACCTGGAGGACGTGGACCTGGGGCTACGGGGGCGATTATTGGGGTATCGCTATCTGTTCATCCCAACGGCCGAGGTATACCACGCCGGTCAAGGGGCTGGTACACCCCGCCCGCGCTACGTATACCTGATGACCCGCAACCGACTGGCGCTATTGACCAAGAATATCCCCCGGTCGCTGCTGAGCAAACACTGGCGGACCCTGCTTTACGGGCAGCTCTATTTTTCCCTGGTCTACAAACATCCATTGTCATCAATAGCCGGTATATGGGCATGGGTGCGGTCGCTCCCGCGCCTGTTGCGCCAACGTCGAGAGATTCAGAAACACAAGGTCATCTCAGACGCAGCGCTCGACGCGATGCTCTCCTGCGAACTGGGAGAGCCACCTCTGAGGGAGATCATTGCCAACAAATTCAGAGGGATACGTCCGTAGCACTTGTAGCACTAACGCCGTTTCCAGCGCACATAGTCGCGCACCTGATTCACAAGCCCCCGCATACCTCCCAGACGCCAGGCCCGCCACCCTTTGCGGATCAAGCGCGGACCACGCCCGTCCACGTCCACATCTATGCCCACGGCCGGTTGGGCCTTGTCCGCAGCAAGGCGAGGGGCGGCGCAAAAGTCCACCAGCGGCTGCGCGACGACATCCCAGCGATACGCGGCGGCCACCTGTGAGGCCCTATTCCGGCACTCCCGCCGCCAGTTGGGGTCAGCCAGGATGTTCAAGACCTTCTGAGCGACGCCTTCGACGTCGCCCGGAGCGACCAGGGAGGCCAACCCATGCGCGGCCAGCACCTCACCCATTGTATCGCCGGTTGTAGCAACCACCGGTAGCCCGGCCCATAGATAGTCCAACAGCCGCGTGCGGAATGCGAAGCGCGTCTCTACGTAATCCAGGTGCAGGCTGACGCCCACATCGGACTCTAACAAGTAGTTTTGGCGCTGGTCGTAAGGCACCCAGTCGTTGAACAGGATATGGCTGCCGTAAAGCCCCACGGCACGACTCAGCGCGACCGCTTGCTCCACTGCCTCCGTTTGGGCCACGTTCTGATTGGCACGACGAACACCCATAAAGAAGAGGCGAACATCGTCGCGCCGGTCGAGGATTTGCGGCATAGCCCGGATGAGCGTCGGCGCGTCGAACCAGTCCCAGATGCCTCCTCCCCACAGAATCACCTTATCGCTGGGGCGTATGGCAGGGTGGACACCCTTCAGCACAGCGTGAGTATGATGAGGCGGCTCGGCCGGTAGCCCAAAGGGCACTACGGCGATCAACCGCCGCAGCGTGGGGTCATCCTGATAGGTATAAGGATTGACGCGCCCCAGCGCCGAAAGCATACCCAGCCAATAATCGCGTTGTTTTTCCCCTGCACAGATGAAGAAATCGCCGGCCTGGATCCCCAACCGGAGCGCCTGCAGATAGTTCCCATACGACGTCCATCGCTCCAACAAGTCCAGGTGCGCCTTGCGCTGCAAATCCTCCAACAAAAAAGGATCATACAAGTCTACCACCAGAGGCTTACCTATCTCGGTCACAAAAGGATAAAGGAGCAACACGACTCCGAGAGTAACGATCACATCACAAGCAGCGGCTAAGGAGTGCAACTCCTGAGGTGTATGGCAAACCTGTAGCCATTCCTCGTCCGTGGGAGTCATAGAGGGCGTGGAAGCGACCTGCGCTGCCAGAAAAGGCGGCACCGCCAGGGTGACGTCGAAACGGGAGCGCATCACACGGGCAAACTCCCAGTAGCGAATGCCAGGCCCGGCCATATTCTCTCCCACAATATCGTTACAAATCAACAAGACGCGCGTCATATGCACCCTCCGGTCGGATAGGCACTATCATCAGTACTTGAGGACTTCGGTGATGGGATGTTACTCCTCAGGCCGGCGGTTGAAACCGCGCCTGAGGAGCTAAAGCTGGCTGTCCACCTGCGTGGACGCTTGGCTGCAAGCCCTCCAGAGGCGATTTCAATCGCTAACAGCAGTAGCCTGAGTAGCACTGATTATACCACAGTCGGACGCAAAGGGGATTTGATCTGGAGCCTATCCGATGGTATAATTCAACCTCCCTGCCGGTCCGTCGGCAGAGCATCTCAAGATTAAGGACAGAGTATGTCTTTCTCCGTTTATTTCATCAGCGGTTGTCACGCCGGCACGACCTTCGAGTACCGCGTATTGCAAAAACAGGAACAACTCGCGGCCTATGGCATCCAAAGCGCCGTTTGTAAGAATCCGACCAACATCTGGCAAATATTCCGTGAAGCCTTAACTTATGACGTGCTCTATCTCTATAGACTGGCCTATAGCCCGACCATCGAGAGTCTGATCGAACAGGCCCGTGGGCAAGGTATTCCCGTTGTCTTTGACACCGACGATCTGGTGTTCGAGCCAGACCTGGTTTGCTATGTAGACCCCGTCAAGGCGATGAGCGACGAGGAAGCCGCTCTGTACTACGAGGGCGTGTGGCGCTATCGCCGTACCCTGCTTGCCAGCGACGCCGTTATCACCTCTACCGAATATCTGGCCGAACGGGTACGTGCTCTGGGTAAACCGGTCTTTGTGCACCGCAACGGCCTGAGCAACTGGATGACTACTGCAGCGGACAGATTGCTGCAATCTTCAGAGGTACAACCATCGGACAAGCGCATCGTCATCGGCTACGGAAGCGGCACGGCTACCCATCGCAAAGACCTGGCCGAGGCCGCCAGGGGGCTGGCGCACGTACTGGCCCGCTATCCGCAGGTCGAACTGCACATCGTCGGCGACCTCCATCCCGGTGACCCGCTGGCCCTGCCGGACGAACTTCTACCCTTCACCAATCGCATCCATCACCGCCCGGCAGTCGCCTGGCACGACTGGCCGGCGGTGCAAAGTCGCTTCGATATCAACCTGGCCCCCCTGGAGACCGACAATCCCTTCTGCGATGCCAAAAGCGAGATCAAGTACACCGAGGCAGCCATTGTAGGCGTGCCGACGGTCGCCAGCCGTACCGGCGCGTTTGAGTTCGCCATTCGAGACGGTGAGACCGGCTTCCTGGCCGCCACTCCAGACGAATGGGCCGCCAAACTGGAGCAGTTAATCGGCGATTCAGCCTTACGTCACAGGATGGGAGAGGCGGCCCGCGCCGATGTTCTGGCCCGTTACACGTCGAAAACGATGGGAGCACAACTGGTCCAGACGCTGACGAATATTCGGACAATCGTCGAACGGCCACAGGCACACGAAAACACTCCCCTGACTCTGAACTGGGTCTTCCCGGAGCCGATCCCCGGCTCCGGGGGGCACACGGATATCATCCGTATGATGAACCTGCTGGCCAGCTTCGGGCATCACGTCAACGCCTATGTTGTGCCGCGTCAACAGTTGTGGAGCAAAAGCGACCTGGAGGTGCGTGAATTCGTACGCAGGCACTTTACCGACTTAGATGGGGGTCTATTCAAGTGGACCGGCGGTCTGATGAAGGAGTCGGATGGTGTGTTTGCCACTCACTGGTCCACGGCCTATATGGTGAACGAGGTACGCAACACCTCCAGGATATTCTATTTCGTGCAGGATTGGGAGCCGTTCTTCTTCCCAATGGGCACGGAGTATCTGCGCGCGGAGCAGACCTACAAGATGGGTTACTCGTGCATTACGCTGGGGCGCTGGCTGACCAAGCGATTGCGTGAGTGGTATGACGCCGACGCCGACTATTTCGATCTGGCGGTAGATCACAACATCTATTATCCCCGTTCCGTCGAAGAGACCAACCACCCACGCATCTGCTTTTACGCCCGACCCTCGACGCCACGTCGTCTCTTCCCAATGGGGATCGAAGCGCTCCAATTGGTTCACCAGCGCCGGCCCGATGTGGAGATCATTTTTTACGGCAGCGACGACGAAATATTGAGCCGGCAAAAAATCCCGTTTCCCTACACAAATCGAGGCATCCTCAACGAACAACAATTGGCTGAATTGTTCTCGGCCTGTGACCTGGGTATTGTTCTTTCGCCCACCAATTGCTCCCTGGTCCCGCCAGAGATGATGGCTTGCAAGTGTGCCGTGGTGGACCTAAACCGCGAGACAGTAATGGGCGTGCTGGAGCATGAGGTGAATGCCCTGCTGGCGGAACCGACGCCGGAGGGGATCGCCGAAGCTGTGTTGCGTCTGCTGGAAGACGAGAGGCTACGGCAGCGATTGGTCGAGATGGCATATCGGCAGGTGCAGGAGCGTTCGTGGGAAAAATCGGCCCGGCGGGTCGAAACACTTCTGTATCAGAAACTGCCGGGCACACGTAGGGTGATGGTTCAACAGGCAAACCTCTACGAGTATGAGAAAGACCTCTCCGCCAGCTTACCGGCGCTGGCGGCCCTGCCAGCAGATCAACAACGCCGGTTGAATGCCATCCACGCCGCCCGCCGCCGAGCACTGGCGCAAGGCAAGGCCCTGGTGAAAGCGTGGGCCAAGCGCCTGCTCGGTGTGGAAGAGGGCATTGTGTTGAATCAGGCCCCTGTCCGACCGTTGGGCGAGTTGACGGGCCGCAAGCGGATTGGGCAACACTTCACCGCTCGTCTGGATGGGCTGTGTCGAGTGGACGTATCGGTCGGCACCTATGGCCGCCGTAACACCCGCGACATCATCTTCCACCTCAAAACGTCACCCACTGCCCCGGACGACCTTGCAACCGTGCAGATCAACGCCAGTATGTTGAGCGACCAGGGATACGTCAGTTTTTTGTTTCCACCTCAGCCTGACTCGCGCGGCCGATCCTACTACTTCATCATCGAGTCGCCTGACTCGGTGCCAGGGGACGCCATCACTCTGTGGGCATATCACGAAGCCGACGTACCCGATGCGCATCTTGACCAAAACGGGCGCATCCGCCGTGGTCACCTGATCTTTGGGCTGGGCTACCATCATCTGAACGAACAAGAAGGTAGCGTGATAGTAGAACGTCCACTGTTGAACGGCTGGGGTAAGCGGGTCACGTCCTGGGATCGGATAAAAAAAGCCTTCCAGGTGTTGAACGCCCAAGGGCTGCAGGGGCTGCAACGCGAGGTGGTGAACTACTGGAAGTGGAGAACCGGGCGGGCGTAACAAGTGTACAAGTGTAAACGAAAACCTGGGCGCAATCTACGACTGCGCCCAGGTTGTACGCTC
>CAZXVB010000165.1:0-6735 GCA_964643875.1 uncultured Anaerolineales bacterium
GTTAGCGATTGAAATCGCCTCTGGAGGGCTTGCAGCCAAGCGCCCACCTGCGTGGACAGGCGCGCCCACGCAGGTGGACAGCCAGCTTTAGCTCCTCAAGCGCGGTTTCAACCGTCGGCCTGAGGAGTAACGATTTTTTGAATTATCTGCGAAGATCTGTGTCCGATTCTGAGTTCGGCGGGGTGGCTGAGTAGTCACTATTGGAGTTATTGTCAAATAAGCGAAAGCGGATGGCCGTAGGGGGTGTCCCTAATGCCTACACTTGTGGAAATCTGTAGAATCTGTGTCATCCGTGTTCCATCCGGACTATGTCTGAGTAGGTGCGTTCTAGCAAATGGTGGGTGATAGAGAGGATGCCAATCCCAGGGGGAATATGGAAAGCAAAGGTTCTCGCTCCAAAATTCTTTGCATAGACGACACACCGGAAGTATGCCGTCTATTGCAACGGCTGCTCTCCAATCGGTACGAAGTAATCGAGGCCAACAATGGGTTGAGTGGCATTGAACTGGCTCAGAAGTCCTCCCCTGACTTGATTGTGCTTGATATGCACATGCCCGACCTGACCGGCTACGAAGTCGCCACTCGGTTGAAGTCCCTGATGCCCACAGTACCAATTGTCGCCCTGACGGCCGATGTGACAGCCGAAGCTCGGAAACGGGTGTTAGCGGCCGGCTGTGATGGATACCTTTCCAAGCCGGTCGATCCAGATCGGCTTGAAGACCAACTTCAATCTTTCCTGGAGGGGGCACGAGAAGTCCTGACCGACGAGCAATACCGGCAGGAATACCAGCAAGAACTCGTGGCCCGCCTGGAAGACAAAGTCCGCCAACTCACCTATACCCTCCGGCGCAACGCCGAGCTAAACGAACAGAATGTCCAATTACTGGCCCAGGCCCAACGACAAGCGCAACTGTTGGCTGCTGGCGCCAAGGTTGGACGTATTATCGCTTCCATCCTCGACCTGGATGTCCTGTTGCACACCACCGTAGACTTGATCTGTGACGAATTTGGCTTCTACTACGCCGGGGTCTTTTTGATTGATGAGACGGGAGAGTGGGCGGTGCTCAGGGCCGGGCGTGGCGAGGCCGGCGCCCAGATGGTGGCCGCCGGGCACAAGCTGAAAGTAGACGGCCATTCGATGATCGGCGCTGCCACCGGCCAACGGAAAGCCCGCATTGCCCTTGACGTGGGCGAGGAACCGGTACATTTCAAAAACCCCTACCTGCCCCACACCCGTTCGGAGATGGCCCTCCCGCTGGTCACCGGGGACGAGGTGATCGGCGCTCTGACAGTCCAGAGCATAGAAGAGGCTGCTTTTAGTGATGATGATGTGACCGCGCTTCAGGCAATGGCGGACCAACTGGCTGTCGCCATCAACAACGCGCTTCTGCACCAGGAGTACCAACACCTGTTGCATCGGGCCGAACGGAACACTCGCTTGTTGGCCGCCGCTGCCCAGGTGGGGCAGGACGTGACCTCTATCCTGGAACTGGACAAACTACTCGCCCGAACCGTGGACGTGATCTGCGACGCCTATGGTTTTTACTACGCCGGGGTATTTTTGATTGATGAGACGGGAGAGTGGGCAGTGCTCAAGGCCGGTCATGGCGAGGCCGGCGCTCAAATGATCGCCAAAGGGCACAAACTGAAAGTCGGAGGGCTTTCGATGATCGGTATGGCCATTCATCAGCGAAAAGCCCGCATTGCCCTTGACGTGGGTGAGGAACCGGTGCATTTCAAGAATCCCTACCTGCCTCACACTCGTTCGGAAATGGCCCTCCCGTTGGTCGCCGGGGACGAGGTGATCGGTGCCCTGACGGTCCAGAGCACAGAGGAGGCTGCCTTCAGCGACGAGGATGCCACCGCGCTTCAGGCAATGGCGGACCAACTGGCTGTTGCCATCAACAACGCCCGTTTGTTGGAACAACTGGAAAATACACACAAGGAGCTGGTGCAGGCCAAAACCTTCGAGGCCATTGCCACAGCGACCAGCGAGGCAATCCACTGGGTAGGGAACAAAGCGGCCCCGATCCCTGGTAGCGTCGCTCGCATCACGGAGGATTTCGTCCGCTACATGGCGATCGCTAACGCTCTCCTCGCGCAGGCGCCGCCGACATTGCGGGAGCACAAATTCGCCCATTTGCTCACCGAAGCGGCCGAAACGATCTCCGCCCGGGGAAACCTTTTGGAAGAAGTGCTCACCGACCTGGAGGATAAGCCGCTCAAAAAATTGCGCCGGATGTTGAATGTCGAATCCATTTTTGAAGACCTGGAGATCATCGAGGGCAGCGCGCAGGCAATTTTGAACATCAAAGAAGATCTGATCGGGCCAGCCCGCAAACGGAAAGATCAATTGATCCATCTCCCTGATCTACTGACCAACACAGTCGCTTCCATGGGAATTGAGGATGATATCGTGCGTACCCTATTTAGCGATGATTTGCCCCCGGTGCAAGCAGACCCGACACAACTGGAGCGGGTATTTATCAACCTCATCAAAAATGCGATCGAGGCGATGTATCAGACGGAAAACAAACGCCTCTTCATCTGGGCACGCGAAGCGGATGATCCGGGATTCATTGTAGTGGACGTAACCGATAATGGCCCTGGCATTCCACCGGAGATCATTGACAAGATTTGGATGGCGTTTTATACGACGAAAGGCGATCGGGGAGGAACCGGCCTGGGATTGGCGGCCTGTGCTCAGATCATTGGGCAGGTGGGGGGCAAAATCACGGTTGAGAGCGATGTGGGTGTAGGCACGACATTCAGTGTCTTCCTCCCTATTTCTACAGATCAAACAACCGAATTGGAACACACACACAGTTAGCAACAAAATCTATAACACTTCTGTAACACTATGGATGAAAGGAAAAACTTATGGACGATGTGAGAGTTCTCTTGGTAGACGACGAGCGTTTGGTGCTTCGCAGCATGGAAAAAACGTTGTTACGGGCCGGTTTCGATGTGGATACGGCCCGCAACGTTACCGAAGGGTGGCAGCAATTCCAGGAAGTATTGGCCGACGAAGAAGAACCACCTTTCGACATTGCCATTCTCGACCTGAATATGCCCAACTTCGAAGGCCTCGAAGACCCAAATGCCGGCTTAAAACTGTTGAGCAAGTTGCTGGAACTTCAACCGGACCTGCCGGTCATCGTGCTCACGGCTTTCGATGAGGTTGCCCGGGCGAAAGAGGCCGTAGCCCGGGGAGCGCGAGCGTATTTCGTCAAAGGCCGTGAGGCCGGTTTGATCGAACTGGTCAATGAAATTCTAGGTAAAAAGGAATGAACAATGATGGAAAATCAGTATAATGTCACTCTTGCAGAACGTCGCGCTACACTGCTCCATGCCGCTGCCAAGGTAGGCCGAAACGTTATCTCGATCCTGGACCCTGACCTACTGTTGGAACAAACAGTGGATATCATTTGCGAAGAATTTGGCTTCTACTACGCGGGTGTCTTCCTGATTGATGAGAGCGGTGAATGGGCTGTGTTGCGCGCCGGTCGCGGGGAGGCAGGAGCCAAAATGATCGCTGCCGGCCACAAACTCAAAGTGGATGGCCACTCAATGATCGGCGTGGCGACCGGCCAACGGAAAGCTTTGATTGCCCTGGATGTAGGTGAGGAACCGGTGCACTTCAAGAACCCCTATTTACCCCACACCCGCTCAGAGATGGCCCTCCCACTGGCCGTGGGCGAACAGGTCATCGGCGCTCTGACCGTTCAGAGCACAGAAGAGGCCGCCTTCACCGATGACGACATCACTGTTTTGCAGACTATGGCCGATCAGTTGGCGATTGCGATTAACAACGCTCGTCTTCACGCGGAAAATCGCCGCCTGTTGACCCGGGCAGAGCGGCGTGCTCGCCTGCTGGAAGCTGCCTCCCAGGTCGGACGGGATGTCACCTCTATCCTGGACATGGACCAGTTGCTGCCCCGCACGGTGGACGTCATTTGTGATGCCTACGGCTTCTACTACGCGGGCGTCTTCCTGGTAGACGAGAGCGGTGAGTGGGCCGTCTTGAAGGCTGGCCGAGGAGAGGCAGGGGCCAAGATGATCGCCGCCGGGCACAAACTGGCCGTCGGGGGTCACTCAATGATCGGCACGGCCATTGCTCAACAGAAAGCGCGCATCGCCCTCGACGTGGGCGAGGAACCGGTACACTTCAAGAACCCCTACCTGCCCCACACCCGTTCGGAGATGGCTCTCCCCTTGGTGGTGGGAAAAACCGCCATTGGTGCTGTGACTGTCCAGAGTGTGGAGGAAGCCGCCTTCAGCGAGTACGACATTACATCACTCCAAGCCATGGCCGACCAGTTGGCAGTAGCTATCAACAATGCTCGCTTGCTCAAGGAACTGGAGGCAGCCCATGCCGAGTTGCTCCGTACCAAGACCTTCGAGGCGTTAGCCACCGCTACCCTGGAAGCAATCCACTGGATCGGCAACAAGGCTCTTCCCATCACGGCCAGTGTTGACCTGCTCCGAGAGGATTTGCTCAGTCTATCCGAAGCTCACCCCGATGTCGTGGATTCGATGTTGGAAGACCTGGCAACGATCGAAGAGAGCGCTCGGTTGATCGTTTCCGTTCAAGAACACTTGATCGGGCCTGCAAGGGAAGAAAAACCCCGCCCCACGCTGGTCGAAGATGTCGTCAGGGACACGGTTTGCAGTATGGACATCCCTGCTGGAATGATGACCTACCGTGTGGATCCCCAGACGCCGTTGGCCGTGGCCGACACCACCCAACTGAGCCGTGCGTTTGGGTACATCCTGAAAAATGCCCTGGAGGCAATGGAAGGACAGGATCAGCAGCACATCACTGTAGACGTTGGGCCGACCGAAGACGGGCGCTTCGTCGCCGTGCGCTTCACCGACACCGGCCCTGGTATCCCCCAAAGCGAGTTGAATAAAATCTGGGCGGCGTTCTATTCCACCAAGGGAACCGCACACGCAGGATTAGGGCTTTCGGCCTGTGCGCAGATCATCAGGCAGGCGGAAGGCAAGGCGACCGCCGCCAACGCCCCGGAAGGCGGGGCGATGTTCGAACTCCAGATCCCGGTCTACGATGGGCCACGATCGGAAGCTGACTTACCAACAGGCATGTCCTTCTGGATCGTGGACGACGACGATCCATGGAGCCGGTTTGCCGAATCCACCCTGGCGATGGTCGGCAATCGAGTCCACCGGGCTACTCAGGAGACGATCCCGCCCGATGAATTCGATTTTATTTTCGTGGATAATGTGCTGGAGAACAAGGACGTTCGGGCTGTGTTGCAACGCTTGCAAGAGGCTGGCGTGGGAGAACGTACTCTGGTCGTAGCTTCCAGTTTGCGGGTCGAACGGACGATGGAATTGATGGCTTTTGGCATTCGGGACGTGGTGCTCAAGCCTTACACCCCGCACGACCTGGCCAAATTGTTATCGGGGGGCGCGTAGTTCATCGAATTGAGGTGCGACGCGCTTGGGTATGGCAGTGCGTCGCACATTTCATCCCATACTGAGCCGACGGTGTTTTGACAGGGACAACACGATGTGCGACGCACCTCCAAGGTGCGTCGCATATTGCATGTTGCATATTCTCAAGGTCAAGCAACGGCAAATTGTAATGCACGGCGCACGCTCTCTACCGTGGCCAATCCCAGAAAGCGACCGTTCTCTACCACGCTTACGGCCGGACTGCCGCTTTTCTCTAACTTGTGGTGGATATCCCACAGCGAATCGCCTGGGTGAGCAGTCGGTAAATGCGTATGAGTCAGGCGTCCCACTTCAATGTTCGGCCCATACCGTTGAAAACCGGCAGCAATGTCCTGACGGGTCAGCACTCCCACCAGATAACCTTGATTGAACACAGCAAAATCGGATTGGCCTGTCAGGAGAGCCGCGTTGATCGCCCGGGCCAGCGTGTCATACGGCGACAGGATCACCCCTCCCTTGATCAGGGCTGCCGAGGCCGGCAGTCGGCGCAGCGCCGCCTTGAGTTGAGTCCCCCGCCACTCCTGGGCCGCGCTTAGGAAGATGAACGCGGCAATCAGGATCAAATTGAGCGCCCCGGTGAAAAAGCCGGCCAGTCCCACGAGCATAGCCAGTCCCTGACCGATTTGCACCGCGATTTGCGTCGCTTTCAATTCACCCATACGTGTCGCCAGGGCTGCCCGCAATACTCGTCCTCCGTCCAACGGAAAGGCCGGTAGCAAATTGAAGAGCGCCAGTCCCAGATTGGTGGCCAGCAAATCCATTAACAACCGTTCTGGCCCTAATCCCTGGAGTCGGCTCCACAACACGCCCATGCCATCTAGCGCCCGCCATCCCATCAGGGGGATGGCAATTGCTCCCAGGATGACCACCAAGACGATGTTGACCGCCGGCCCGGCCAACGCCATCCAAAACTCATGTTTCGGATGGGAGAGATCCCCCTCCAGGTGAGCGACTCCGCCGATAGGGTACAATGTGATGTCCCGAACCCGAGCGCCATATCGGATAGCAAACAGGCTATGCCCTAGCTCATGGAGCGTCACGCATACGAACAACAAACTTACGAACAGCAGGCCATACACAGCGCCGGCGAATCCCAATCCCTGGCTGATTCCCCAATCGAACGCCGCCCACAGGAGCACCAACGCGAAGGTGAGGTGTACCCGGATCTCGATCCCCCTGACGTTTGCAATCGGTATTGACATTGAAGTTGATTTGTTCATTTGTTATCTCTTCACCTAAATCTCTATGGGGCAGACA
>CAZXVB010000166.1:0-6718 GCA_964643875.1 uncultured Anaerolineales bacterium
TCAGCCAGCCTAATTTGACAATAACCCACTCAGGAGTTATAATTTTATTGAAAAATTTTTTCAACAAGGATCGTGAGAGTCCTCTATGGTCGAACGGTCAGCAACCGATTGGAAATGGAATTGGGAACAGTATCTTTCCAAGGCTGGATGCCGCATCACAACGCCGCGGCGGACAGTGATGGGGATATTGCAGAATGCCATCACGCCGATGACCCCCCAGGAGATTCTGGCACAGGCCCGCGCTACCCACACGCGCCTGGGGTTGGTCACGGTCTATCGCGCGCTCCAACTTTTCGAGAGCCTGGGTCTGGTATATCGAGTACACAGGAGCGACGGATGCCGGGGCTATATTCTGACTTCGACAGAACATTCTCACTATGTGATTTGCTATCGGTGTGGACGGGCCATCGAGTTCATTGGACAAGACGATCTGGAGGCATTGATCGCTCGCGTGGAGCAACAGACTTGCTTTCGCATTGAAGGCCATTTGCTCCAATTGTTTGGTGTGTGTCCCGCATGTCAGGCAGAGAACACCCCCTTGGAGTCGGAGGAGGTTTAACAATGAACAGACATCGGAACTTTGGAAAACTTTTTGTTTTTACAGTGTGGATATTGATATGGCTCACGACCGTCGCTGGACTGGTGAGATGCTCATCCCCATCGTCCACTTCGGTTCTAACGGGCGGGGAAGGGGTTGCTGCCGGGATGCCGACCATTGAGTCGGTCACCTTGGGAGCGGACGAGCTACTGCGAGTCGTCGCCAGCACCAGCATCGTCGCCGACGTAGTACAACACGTCGGTGGGGAAATGGTGTCGCTGACCGTATTGGTACCGCCGGACAGCGATCCGCATGCCTTTCAACCAACCCCTCAGGAGATGGCCGCCGTGTCGAACGCGCACGTGTTCTTCATCAACGGGGCCGGGCTAGAGACGTTCGTGGAGGACCTGTTGTCCAGCGTCGGTGGCGACGTCCCGGTCGTGCCCCTCTCTTATGGCGTCGAGCTGCTCCATCTGGAGGGTGACACCGCCCACGAACAGACGGAAGGAGAGGGCGAATTACGGTTCGATCCCCACACCTGGTTCGATCCCTACAATGTGATGATCTGGTGCGACAACATCGTCACGGTACTGGGCGCATTGGACCCGGCACACAAAGAGATGTACCAGGCCAACGCCCAGGCGTATCGAGAGAAATTGGAAGGCCTTGATGCCTGGATTCGGGAAATGGTCGCCCAGGTCCCGGCTCAGAATCGCAAGTTAGTGACTGACCACACCGCCTTCAGTTACTTCGCGCACCGCTATGGCTTCGAACAAGTTGGGGCTATCTTTCCCGGTTACAGTACACTCTCCTCGCCCTCGGCCCAGGACTTGGCGGCACTGGAGGACAAGATTCGCGCATACAGCGTGCCGGCCATCTTCGTGGGACGGACAATTAATCCGGATCTGGCACAACGGGTGGCCGAGGATACCGGTGTCCGGCTGGTCTTCCTGTACACCGGTTCGTTGAGCGAACCCGGCGGCCCAGCCGACGACTACATTGCATTCATGCGGTACGACGTGTCGGCTATCGCCGAGGCGTTGAGATGATGGCGAGATGATTGATGTGCAGCTTATCAGCTCGCAGACCGGGAAAAGACGAAGCAGATGAACGCCATTGGAGGTGAATATGTTCAAGAAACCACAGCCGCATATGGCGACAGCGCCTATCCTGGAAGTAGAAGGGGTCAGTGTGCGTTATGACGGTCGTCTGGCGCTGGAGGATATTTCCTTTCGCCTTGATCGAGGGGAATTGATCGCTGTGGTAGGACCGAATGGGGCCGGCAAGAGCACGCTCTTTCAAGTGATTGCCGGCGTGCTTCCTCCCTCGGAGGGAGAAGTACACGTCGCCGGGCATAACCCCGACCGCCACATTTGCATTGCCTATGTACCTCAACGGAGCCAGGTGGATTGGCGTTTCCCGGTCACCGTCGCCGACGTGGTGATGATGGGACGGGCCGGCAAGATCGGTCTGTTCCACCATCCCGGACGACGGGATTGGGAGTATGTCCATCAGTGTCTGGAAGTGGTCGGGCTGAGGGAATTGGCCTCCAGGCAGATCGGGGAGCTTTCCGGTGGGCAGCAGCAACGGATGTTCATCGCCCGGACACTGGCCCAGGAGGCCGAGTTGATATTGATGGATGAACCCTTGAGCGGGTTGGACCTGCCTTCACAAAGGAGCATTCTCGACATTCTGGACCGATTGCGAGCCACGGGCGTGACGGTTATGGTCGCCACTCACGATTTGAACCTAGCAGCCGAGCGGTTCGACCGGATGATGTTGTTGCACAGAAAGCTGATAGGTATCGGATCTGCCCCAGAAGTCATTACCCCCGCCAATCTACAAGCGGCGTATGGAGGCAATCTGCGCCTGCTCGAAATCCCAGAAGGAACGATGATGGTCAACGATACATGTTGCGGAAAGGGGGAAAAGTGGCCACGATGATCGCATGGTTGATCGGACCATTGAGTTACCCGTTTATGGTGCGCGGATTGGTTGCCGTTATTGTGGTCGGTGTAGTTTGTGCAGTAGTAGGGACATATGTCGTGTTGCGGGGAATGGCGTTCTTTGGAGATGCATTGGCGCATGCCATATTGCCCGGCATTGCGGTCGGCTATCTGGTCAGTGGAGGGACGCGGGAGGTCGTCACCTGGTGGGGCATCGGCACCGGCGTGGTAACGGCTATCGGGATTGGGGCCATTATGCAAAAGACACGCCTCAAGGAGGATACAGCCATTGGCATTATCTTCGCCGGGATGTTCGCGCTGGGCATTGCGCTGATCTCCACGATGCGCAGTTATGCCGTGGACCTGGCGCATTTTTTGTTCGGCGATGTGCTGGGGGTTTCGAGAGGGGATCTGTGGTTGATCGGACTGATGGCAGGGGTAATCTTGTTGACCATCATCGCGTTCTACAAAGAGTTTATGATTCTCTCGTTTGACCCTATCCTGGCCATTACGCTTCGATTGCCGGCCAACGGGCTGCACTATACGCTGTTGGTGCTGATCGCCTTGACGATTGTCGTTTCATTGCAAACGGTGGGGGTGGCGCTGATGGTAGCAATGTTGGTGACGCCGGCGACGACGGCCTATCTGCTGACTCGCCGTCTGCCCACGATGATGACCCTGGCGGCGTTTATCGGCGCTTTCTCCGGCATCGTCGGATTGTACCTTTCATTCTACGTTCGTGTTGCCTCAGGAGCGGCAATCGTATTGGTATGTACGGCATTCTTCTTGATAGCGTTGCTCTTTTCCACGCTGAAAGCCCGCCGCCGACCGGCCGATGAGTAGACTGCGCACCCGACAGCGCGGCTCAACGGACCTTCATTTGCTCTTAATTGTTGTCAAGCGTTGTCAACGAGAGCGCATCCGCAAGCGGGCAATCACCGGCCTGTGATCAGATGCACCGTCCCACGCTCCTACCCAGGCCGCCTCGGCCAGCCAATCATCGGAGTAAAAAATGTGATCAATGCGCACAAGACGGGATGGGTAGGGGATGCCCCGCGCCCATCCTCCGGAAGCCGGGAATGTGTGTCCCCATCCCCAACCGGCCTCACGGAACGCATCATTCAACTCGGCGACGAACATTTGATATACCTGATGGGTGGGCGTCGAATTGAGATCTCCCAAGACAATGATCGGCTCCGGTTGAGAGACGAAGTGGGATAGTATCCAGGCGGTCTGATCATGCCGCCATTGGAAGCTCTGTTCTATGCTGGCCCGGTCGAGTCCGGTGTAGGGCCAGGCATGGACGGCGACCAATCGCACTTGCCGTCCTTCGATCTCCAGCACCCCAGAGCGCACACGACAAAGTATTTCTTGGTCCACCGGCTCTTCTCGGAGGGAGAAACGACTCCAGATAGCGACCTCAGCGTGACAGACAGAGTGAAGCGGTGTGCGGTAAGGGTATCGTGCACCGACTTGCTCCACCAATTGTTGGGCCAACGAGGGCGTCAATTCCTGAAACGCAATCACGTCGGGAGCGATATCCGTCACCGTGGCGGCGATAGGCTCAGCATCGGTGTTGGTGTAAAGCACGTTGTAGGTCATCACTGTAACAGCGGGGCCATCGGCGAGATAGGCGTAGACGATGGGTAGTGGGGGAAGCAGGTCGGCGCCAAACAGAGAGAGGAAAAGTAAAGTGGGGATGAGGACAATGCCCCACGCAGTCCGACGACGGAGCAGGGCCGCTCCCAGGAGAATCGCCGGTAAGGGAGCGAACAGATACAGGGCAAAGGCATTCACCATCGCCAGGAACCAAACCCGATCCCCAAACAGACAGAAGGAGCTGTACCAGGCAACAATGGCCAGTGTATACGAGGTAACGATCAACCAGAGTAGCCCCCGTAACCAACGCCAATAACCTTGGGACGATGTTTTTGGGTGTATTTTGCGCGTCATCTTCATCCTCATTTTTCTATTTCTCCAGATTGCAATGGCAAGCGACCACAAAGGCCGCGCTGCCCCTGGTGTCTCTCGATGTACCCACGATGTACTCACCATGACAATGATACGGGAATCTGGCGCTCTGTCTGGACGAGTGACCTACGATTCCTGGGTGATTGGCAAACGATAGGAGGTAAATAGGGAGAAAGAGGATCAACGTGTATCGGTGTGGCTATCGGCGCGGGGAACGCCGATTGTCCGCAACCACAGATGTGCAACGAGGGAAGGGGATAGCGATAAGTAGCACGTTCACTCACACAGTCCACCGGCGGAGCCAAGCAGCCGGTCGCAATCCTTACTCGCGCCGCCTTTGCTTTTGACCAACAAATCCACTGCGCATTCAGATGTCTTCGGTTGCGGATCGTCGGGCAAGGAAAGAAGTGGGAAATTCTAGGTCTTCAGCTCCGAAGCTGTCGGGCAATAGCGCGGCCACGGTGGTCTGACGATAGTTTCCTGTCCGGTCAGCGATCAACACGACGATCTGTTCACCAAACTCTCGTAGAACCTGGCGACAGGATCCGCACGGAGCGCCGCCGTTCTCGGTGGTTACGGCGATCGCGATGAAGTGGCGGTCTCCTTCGGAGACGGCTTTGACGATGGCCACCCGCTCGGCGCACAGAGTCAACGGATAGACGGCGTTCTCAACATTGCAGCCAGTGTAGATTCTCCCCGATGTCGCCAGCAGAGCCGCACCGACTTTGTAGCCGGAATAAGGAGCATAGGCTCGTTCCCGGACCTCCAGAGCTTGTTGGATCAGGTCATACGGAGACCATTCCCGTATGTTCATAGTTTTTCTGTGCCTTCTTCACTGTCTTCAGGTGGGGATGGAGGGTTGGGCACACTGCTTCCCTGCACACGGGCCGGTACACCATAAACCACAGCACCGTCGGGCACATCATGGGTGACGACGGAGCCGGCGCCCGTCTTGGCTCCCCGTCCAACCCGAACCGGGGCAACTAGCATAGTGTCCGATCCGATGAACGCGCCGGCCTCAATCACAGTGCGGTGTTTGCGAATGCCATCATAGTTGCAAGTGATCGTGCCGGCCCCGATGTTGACCTCTGGCCCCGCTTCTGTGTCTCCCAAATAGCTGAAGTGCCCCATCTTGGCCCCTGGACCGAGAGTGGCGTTTTTCAGTTCACCAAAATTGCCCATATGGGCCCCCTGACATAACCGCCCCCCCCGTCGAAGATGTCCGAATGGGCCGATGTCAGCATCATCCTCCATTACAGCGTGTTCCAGTACCGAGGCTTGTATACGGCAGCGGTTCCCGATCTCGCAATGCTCGATGATGGTGTTTGGCCCAATGATGCATGCTTCGCCGATGGAGGTTTTTCCCTGAATGTATGTATTGGGCCAGATCACGGTATCCTGCCCTATCGTTACCTCCCCTTCGATGTAGGTAGTCGTTGGGTCCACAATGGTCACACCGTCCAACATCCACCGTTCGTTGATACGACGGCGCAGTTCGCGCTCGGCTTCCGCCAGGTGCACACGGGTATTGATCCCCATCGTTTCCAGCCGGTCGTGCACGACGACGGCTTCGACCTGTTGCCCTTCGTCCACAGCCATTCCGATCAAATCCGTTAGATAATATTCCTGTTTGGGGAAACTGAGGGGGATGTGGGTTACATGAGACCAGAGCCAATCGGCCTGGAAGCAGTAGACACCGACGTTCAACTCAGTGATCGCCAATTGTTCGGGCGAGGCCGCATTTTCCTCAACAATGGCACGGATGGCATTGGTATCGTCTCGGACGATGCGCCCAAATCCACGGGGGGTTTCATTGATAACGGTCAGGATAGTCACGGGGCCGCTGTTTTGCATTTGGCGTTTCACCAAATCGCGGAGCGTCTCAGAGGTCAAAAGAGGCATATCGGCATAGGTAACCAATACCAGATCGCTCTGGCCTTGCAACATCTCTCGGGCTTGGAGGACGGCATGCCCTGTGCCACGTTGCTCGGCCTGCTCGACGAAAACGGCCTGTTCCCCTACGGCCTGGCGCACGGCCTCGCTGCCGTAGCCAACGATCAATACAGGCGGGATATCGGTTAGTGCGCGGGCTGTTTCTACGGCCCATAACACGAGGGGCTTTCCCAACAGGGGATGAAGCACTTTGGGAACGCGAGACTTCATGCGAGTTCCTTGCCCGGCGGCCAGGATCAGTGTTACCAACTTCATCTCGAATTCTCCTTGAAGGATAAGGGAAATGTGAGGTATGCCACAGCGACAGTTC
>CAZXVB010000167.1:0-6704 GCA_964643875.1 uncultured Anaerolineales bacterium
AATAATTTTTACATAGGACGCAGATTAACGCAGGCTACGCACGCCCCCCCTCGCCCCCCCCGCAAGCGGTGGGGCGAGGGGGAGTTAATGCTTATCTGCGAAAATCAGCGTTCATCTGCGTCCTGGATAAATTTGCCAGGGTCCAGTATTTCAATCTGAGCCAGAACAAACTCCCGCAGATGGAGGCCGGACGCGACCGGATCCCTGCGGGGGTTTTGTTTGGGTGATGGAAACGCACACCAAAACTTTATGCAGAGAAAGGTGACGTGATGGAAGAAAAAAAATCTCCCTGTTCCCCTAAGCGACGTGCGAAGCTGGTGCTCATTGATGGCCATGCCCTGGCATATCGAGCGTTCCATGCCCTGCCGGCGGATATGAAGACTTCTCAGGGGGAACCGACCAATGCCGTCTACGGCTTCACTTCGATGTTGCTCAATGTGTTACGGGATGAGAACCCGACCCACATCGCCGTCACGTTCGACAAAGGCCGTACATTCCGCCACGAGATGTACGACGAGTACAAGGCTCATCGCGCCAAGATGCCGGACGAGATGCGGGTTCAGATGGAACGAGTGCGACAGGTCGTGGAGGCCCTGGGGATCCCGATCTTTGAGCAAGAGGGGTACGAGGCCGACGACCTGCTGGGCACATTGGCCCGCCAGGCCGGCGAGCAGGATGTAGACGTCCTGATCGTAACAGGGGATACTGACTTGCTTCAGCTGGTAGATGAGCATACGCGGGTGCTTACCTCCCGCTGGCGCTTCTCTGATACCGTGGTCTATGACCAGGATGGCGTCCAACAACGGTACGACGGGCTGGCTCCTTATCAGTTGGCGGACTTGCGGGGATTGATTGGGGATACTTCGGACAACATCCCCGGTGTTCGGGGGGTGGGGAAAAAGACCGCTACGAGGCTGTTGCAACAGTACGGGTCCCTGGAGGGGGTTTATGCCCATCTGGACGAGGTAGCCAAACGCTTCCGTACCCGGTTGGAGGCGGAACGGGATCAAGCCTTCTTGAGCCGCCAACTGGCCGTCATTGTACGTGATGTGCCTATTACTCTCGACCTGGACGCCTGCCGGGTGCGCCCGGTGGACCCGGATGCCGTGCGGAGCCTTTTCCGTGAATTGGAGTTCCGTTCTCTGTTGGAAAAGCTGGAAAGGTTGGAACGATCGGAGGAAGACGTTGAGGCTTCCCTTACCCCGGCGGCGACGCAGTCGGTGATATCCACACGGACCGGCGTGCCTCACCAACTCCGACTGTTTGGGAGCACTAAAACGGAACCTATAGATTCTGTCGGCCCGATGGAGACCGTTGCCGATTACCAGGTTGTCACCAACGAAGAAGCCCTGTGGGCCGTGACGAGCCGGATGGCGCAGGCCACGGCATTGACGCTTGACACGGAGACGACATCCACAGACCCGATGCAGGCGGAATTGGTCGGCATTGCTCTGACGGACGCGCCGGGGCACGGTTACTATGTCCCCGTTGCTGCTCCCCCCGGCGATCCGTGCCTGGCGCTCGACGTGGTGCGCAGAGCGTTGGCCCCCCTATTCGCCAACGAGCAACTCCCCAAATACGGCCATAACATCAAATACGACTTGGTCGTTCTGACGCGATTCGGCATGCCGGTGACCGGTCTGGCTTTCGACACGATGGTAGCCGAATGGTTGCTCAATCCGGCGTCTAAAAATCTGGGACTGAAGAACCTGGCCTGGGCGCGGCTGGATCAGGAGATGACTCCCATCACCGATCTCATCGGGCGTGGCAAAAAACAGACGACGATGGATCACGTACCGGTGGCCCAGGTCGCCCCGTACGCCTGCGCCGATGTGGATATGACCCGTCGGTTGGTGGCGGTTCTGGAGCCAGAGCTGAAAGAACGGGCGTTGTGGACGCTCTTCCAGGACCTGGAGATGCCGCTGATACCGGCTCTGGCCACAATGGAGATGAACGGGGTGCAGCTCAACGTGGACTTTCTGTCCCAGATGTCCCAGGAGCTGCAGGAACGACTCGATACGCTCAACGTTCGCATACAAGAGATGGTTGGTTATCCTTTCAATGTGAACTCGACCCAACAGCTTTCCGACGCCCTCTTCAAGACGCTGGGCCTGCCTACCCAAGGGTTGCGGCGTACGAAGTCCGGCCATTTTTCGACCGCTGCCGATGTATTGGAGCGATTGCGGGGCAAACATCCGGTCATTGACCTGATTCTGGAACAACGTGAGTTGGCCAAGCTGAAATCTACCTACGTGGATGCTTTGCCGAAGATGATCAATCCTCACACCGGCCGGCTGCACACATCCTACCATCTCACCGGGACAGTCACCGGCCGGATCAGTTCCAGCGACCCGAACCTGCAGAACATCCCCGCCCGCACGGAGTTGGGACGACGGGTACGGCGGGCATTCGTCGCGGCTCCAGGGTGTCAATTCATCGGGGCGGACTACTCCCAGATCGAGTTGCGGGTGATGGCCCATATTTCGGGGGACGAGGGGCTGATCGGCGCGTTTGCACGGGACGAGGACATCCATGCCAGCACGGCGGCCGCCATTATGGGCGTCCCGCTGAACGAGGTTACCCCGGAGATGCGCCGCTTGGCGAAGGCAGTCAACTTTGGGCTGGCGTACGGGCAGACGGCTTATGGGTTGGCCAAGGCCACCGGGCTGACACAGACTGAAGCGGAGGAGTTCATCCAGCGGTATTTCGAGCGTTTTCCCAGGGTCCAGGTGTACATCGAAGAGACCAAGGCGTTGGCCGGTCGGCAGGGATACGTCGAGACGTTGTTGGGGCGGCGGCGCTATTTCCCCGAACTGGCACCCGGCAGCAAAGCTTCTCACAATATGCGCCAATCCGCCGAACGGATGGCGATCAATGCTCCGATCCAGGGGACGGCCGCCGACATCATCAACATTGCCACCCGCGATCTCCACCAGGCTCTGCGAGCGCAAGAGTTGCGTGCCCGGATGATCCTTCAGGTGCACGACGAGTTGGTCGTTGAAGCGCCGACAGAGGAAGTGGAGGCTGTCGCGGCACTGATGCGTCGGGTGATGGAGGGTGCGTTCCAATTGCGAGTATCACTTAAGGTCAATCTGAGTGTGGGGGCCAACTGGGCAGAGATCTAGGCGTGCGGACGTAAGTCCTCTCGCCGCTCGCCCGGTGCGTGTTTTTGCTCTCTACTATTGCCAGATGGCCGTCATCTGGGCGCTTCAGTTGCTATTGTCGGTCGTGGAGTGCGCGGCGAGGTCGAAATTGGCGTACTCCTGGAAAATGGATTGCGCCTTTGGTCCCAACAACCACTGGCTCAGGGTACGTTCCTCTCCGTCTGGCTCGCGGCGCGTCGCCAGGTAGATCGGGCGTGTCAGGGGATAGGAACCATCATAAATGGTGCGAGGGGTCGGCAACACGCCTTCGACCGGCAAGAGGCGCACCTTTCCCGCAGTGGCGGCCGCGCCCACCTGGAACGTGGAAACGTATCCAATAGCGCCCGGCGTCTGGGAGACGTACTCCACCACATCCGCACCGGAGGGCATCACGATGGCGTTGTGGGTCACCCGGTGATGTCCCATCACCATCTGCTCGAACCAGACCCGTGTGCCGGAGCCTTCCTCTCGGCTGACGACGGCCAGCACGACGCCCTCCCACTCCTGGATGCGCCCTCGGAAGATCTCTTGTAAGTAGGCCACATTCCCGTCGTCCACTGGGGAGGTCGGGTGGACGATCACAGCCACACCGTCGTGGGTGATCGGCAGTGTCCATAAAGGTTCTTCCCCGGCCACAGGCTGCACCACCGACAAGATGGCTAAGTCTGTCTCTCCGGCGCGAAGCATACGCTCGGCAACGGCCGAGTTGAAGACGGTTACCTCGATGGTGATCCAAGGATGTTCTTGTCGGTAAGCATCGGCTATGGCCTGTGCCGCCGCACCACAGGAGTCGGCGGCCACCAGTCGGATGGTAACCGGCTCGCGGGTCACTCGGAATGGCTGCCCCTGGCAGGCTGCCAACAGCGACAGCGCTACTACCAGTAAGAGTAAGACTTGTCCCCGCTGTGCGAGGTCCTGTTTGCTACGCATTGGCCCACTTGCCTCATCAACTCATCAGCCAAGCCCGCAGCAGGCCAAATACCGCCAAAAGTGCACAATAGATGGCAAACGGATATAGCCGCCGGGTTTGGAGGTAGCGCATCAAGAAGGAAATGCAGGCAAAGCCGGAGATTGCTGCTGCCAGAAATCCAACGATCAAAATCGTTGCCTGGGCAGCGATCTCTCCGCTTCCCACCAGGTCTCCGACACTCAGTAGCCCGGCCCCCAGGATGATGGGGGTTGCCAGCAGAAAACTGAACCGTGCAGCCGCCGTTCGCTCCAGCCCGCGCAGCAGCCCGGCGGCTATCGTTGCACCGGAGCGAGAGATGCCTGGAAAGATCGCCAATGCTTGCGCGCAACCGATCAGCAATGCTTCCCATCCACTGAGGGTTGTCAGGTCCCGCTTGTGTGCTCGATGCGGATTTCCCAGGTACTCACTGAGGGCCAGCAAGAGGGCTGTGACCAGCAATAGACTGGCCGCGGCTACCGGGCGGGAGAACAGCGCCTCGAAGAAGTCCTCCCACAGGTAACCAACCAATGCCGCCGGGATCGTAGCCACCACGATCCACCAGGCCAGCCGGGCTTGGGGGTCGGTCGTGGCCCATGATCGTTGTTGGATGGATTCTCGGATGGATTGCCAGGCAGCCCGCACCAACGCCACCCAATCCCGCCAGAAATAGGCGATAACGGCAACCATCGTTCCCCAATGGACTACGGTATCGAAGGCCAAACTGGGGGGTGACCATCCCAAAAACCAGGGGAACAGAACCAGGTGACCGGAACTGCTCACCGGCAGAAATTCGGTAGCGCCTTGCAGAACACCGAGCATAAAGGCTTGAAAAAAGTTCACGATAGTTTACTCCTGGTGTGCCACCCACGCAACCTGCGGGAGATGGGTGGGGTAACTCGATAATAGGCAGGTGGTGGAACGGTCGCTATTCACTATTCCCACTCGATTGTGGCCGGTGGCTTCGAGGTGATGTCGTAAACCACGCGATTGACCTGGGCGACTTCGTTGACGATCCGGTTGCTGATGCGGGCCAGTACGTCGTAGTCGAGGCGTGCCCAATCGGCGGTCATAAAGTCCTCGGTGGTGACGGCTCGGATGGCGATGACGTGTTGGTAGGTGCGTGCGTCGCCCATCACGCCCACACTGCGCACCGGCAGCAACACGGCGAAGGCTTGTTGCGTTGCCCCCCGGAGTAACCCGCTAGCCAGCAGCTCTTCCTGCAGAATGGCATCGGCCGCCCGCAGGGTTTCCAGCCGCTCCCAGGTTATCTCGCCGAGGATGCGCACTGCTAACCCCGGGCCGGGGAACGGTTGCCGCCAAACGATCTCTGGAGGGAGACCCAACATCTCACCAACCGTTCGCACTTCGTCCTTGAAGAGGTAGCGCAGCGGTTCCACCAACTCGAATGTCATATCGTCCGGCAGGCCTCCCACGTTGTGGTGCGTTTTTATGCGGGCGGCAGTTTGTCGCTCTGGCCCCCGGCTTTCGATTACGTCAGGGTACAGCGTTCCCTGGGCTAAGAACGACACTGGACCCAGTTGGGCCGTCGCTTGTTCAAAAACGCGGATGAACCGCTCTCCGATGAGGCGACGTTTCTGCTCTGGATCGGTGACGTTCTGCAGGGCTGCGAGGAACGTCTCAGTGGCGTCTATGGCTATCAGACGCATGCCAAGTTTCTCTCGAAATGTGTGTACCACTTGTTCCGGCTCCTCCTGCCGGAGCATACCGGTATTGACGAAGATGCAGGTCAGTTGGTCGCCCACGGCGCGATGGGCCAGGGTGGCCGTGACGGCCGAGTCCACCCCGCCGCTCAACCCACAGACTATGGGAGCATCGCCTACCTGACGGCGGATTTCCTCCACGGCTTGTTCGATGAATGCGGCCGGCGTCCAGTCGGGCGTGCAGCCACAGATTTCGACCACAAAACGGCGCAGGATCTCTGTGCCTTCCTCGGTATGGACCACTTCGGGATGGAATTGGATGCCGTAGAGATGGTGCTCCAGGTCGCCCATCGCTGCAATGGGGGAATTGGCGCTGCGCGCCAGGTGGACGAATCCGGGGGGCAGGACCTCGATCCGGTCGCCGTGGGACATCCATACTCGCAAACGATGGTCTGGTTGTTGGAAAAGTAACGGAGCCAGCAAAGGGTCATTGTAGGGACCGGTCGGTTCAACCTCTGCCGGACCGTATTCCCGTTGGGTGGCGCCGGCCACACAGCCGCCCAGGTGGTGGCACAACAATTGCATTCCATAGCAGATGCCCAACACCGGTACGTTCTGTGCCAGGACATAGTCGGGCAAACGAGGAGCATCGGCTGCGTAGACGCTGGCCGGTCCACCGGACAGGATGAAGCCCCGTGGGGAGATTTTCAGTACCTCCTCTGGCGGGGTGTCCCATGGGAATAGCTCGCAGTATACGTGGGCCTCCCGTACACGACGGGCGATCAGTTGGGTGTATTGGGAACCGAAATCCAGTATGGCGATGGCGTTTGGGTGTGTGTTCACTGTCCCTCCATCAGTGGCGCTGATTACAATGCGTAAAGTTACATTGACCTATGTCTGGACAGTTACCGGTTACTTGCGAGTTGCTGCTTACTCCGGTTCTGCAAAGAC
>CAZXVB010000168.1:0-6700 GCA_964643875.1 uncultured Anaerolineales bacterium
GGTATCGAAAATGGCAACCTGCGGGAGGGTTGCCCACTTTCCAACTGAAATGAAATGCACCCTATTGACTTTACCGACAAACGGGGTACAATACCGCCATGTCTACCGGCAACCAAACGGCCAGTACTCATAACTGGTTGAGCTAGTTGTCAACACGGGGGGCAGCACAAGCAGAAGGGTAGGCTGAATAGTAGATACGATCTGAGCAAGCGATGCACACCTTGGTCGGGGAAACACTTGGAAAATACGAAGTCATCGAGTTGCTGGGAAGCGGCGGGATGGCGGAAGTGTATAAAGCGTACCATCCTAGTCTGGACCGTTATGTTGCCATCAAGGTGCTACATCATTTCCTGGCCGATGAGGAAAACTTCCTCACCCGCTTTCAGCGAGAAGCGAAAATCATTGCTTCCTTTCGTCACCCCAACATCGTCCAGGTGTACGACTTTGACTATGATGCTAAGCATCAGGCCTATTACATCGTGATGGAGTATCTCGATGGGCAGAGCCTGAAAACCGTGTTGCAACAAGGAACTTCCATTCCCCTGGAAGAAGCAATCCACATCGTAACCTCTGTAGCCAATGCGCTCCAATACGCCCACCGACATGGGATGGTGCATCGAGATGTCAAACCGGCCAACATAATCATAACTGGTGATGGGCAGGTGGTTCTTTCTGACTTTGGCATCGCCAAAATCGTTAACACCGATACCCTCACGGCCAGTGGTGCGCTGATCGGTACACCGGCCTATATGGCCCCAGAACAAGGGATTGGCCAGGCGGGAGATGAACGTTCCGATATTTACTCTTTGGGGGTTGTTTTCTATCAACTTGTGACCGGTTCCCTGCCTTTCGAGGCGGATACTCCTCTGGGCATCGTGCTTAAACACATCAGTTGTCCATTGCCTCCTCCCACATCCCTCCGACCGGACTTGCCGCCGGGTGTCGAGGCCGTGTTGATGAAAGCCCTTGCCAAGGGGCCAAACAACCGATATCAAACTGCCCAGGAACTGATCGCCGATCTGAAAAAAATAAGCGCCGGTGAACCCGTCGCGGGTCCTTCGCCCCAAGCTTCGGCGCTTTCGGAAGCCGATCTATTTCTTCCGGTGACACATCAGCCTCCCATCTCGACGGAGCACAAGCCTGTCTGGCTGTCGTCTGGCCGTATCGCGTTGATTCTGGTACTGCTGGTGGTGATCATCAGTGGAGGATTCCTGCTTCAAAAAAGAACGTGGCCCATTCCGTTTACAACTCCCTTGACGACCATCTCTCCTACTTTTTCACCGACTGTCACCGAGTTCGCGACTTCTACCCCCACACCTGACCTGACGGCCACTTTTGCCGCCAACGCGACCCAGTTTGTTGGCTGGATCGCTACATATGAGGCGACGACAGGAGTCACTCCTACGCCGTCCACCACGCCTACACCGGATCGAACTGCCACGGCCGTGGCAGCTTGTGTTTTCGATATGACAGTTATCGAAGATCCCCCGGTCTGGCCGGCGATCTTGCAGCCCAACCAAAAATTCACCAAATACTGGACAGTGGAGAATACCGGTACCTGTCCATGGCCAGCAGGTGCGGAGGTGACTTTTTCCTCCGGCTATTCCATCACGGCGATCACTTTACCGGCTATTCCACCACTTCAACCGGGTGAGACGGCAGAACTCCAAATGACGCTTCGGGCTCCCGGTAAGTATGCCGACTACATCGCCAGTTGGCAAATCCGGGATGCGAACGGAGGAGCCATTGGCGAACCACTCAAGGTGATGTGTTACGTTGGGCCAACGCCGACGCCGCGGCCCACAGATACACCGACCCCGACACCGACGCCGGTTGCCTCTCCCACTCCATCGGAACCCCTCCACTTCTCCGTCCCAACTGTGGTCGAATGGCACACATTGCCAAATGGGAATTGGTGGGCACGGGCAGGAATTACTGCCTGGGGAGGAACAGGAGAATACCGGTATTACCTGAACGTTATCAGCGATGAGACAGAGTTCTTCAACGGGACGTTCGAGATCGAGTGGGGACACTGCCAGGCATGGTGGGGTTCCATCTACGTTGTTTCGGGGGACGAAACCGCCAAGTGGGAGGGCAATATCCCCTATCCGGATCCGAGCCGTTGTCAGTAGTTTAGCAGTGAACATCTGAGTGCATTGCCCATTCGGCGCATCTTATTTCGCGGTTGGGTGTTATCTGCTATGTATGGACCCAAACCCGAATTAAGGAGGCAACATGAATCGAGAAACATTGACTGATCGGTGGGCGCTGATCCTGGGAGCGTCGAGTGGATTTGGCGCTGCCACTGCCCGCGCTTTGGCGACGGCCGGCATGAATATCTTCGGTGTTCATCTGGACCTCAAGGCAACGCTTCCGCGCGTACAAGCTGTCATTGCTGACATCGAGGCCGCCGGACGGAAGGCCGTATTCTTTAACACCAATGCCGCTGACGCCCGGAAACGAGCCAGGGTAGTGAATAAGATTCAACAGACCTTGGCTCAGGAACCGGTGGACCAGATTCACTTTATGCTCCACTCGCTGGCTTTCGGCTCCCTGCGGCCTTTTATCGCCGATGATCCTGAGGAGGCGACTACCGAGGCTCAGATGGATATGACTCTGCGAGTGATGGCCCACAGCCTGGTCTACTGGGTACAGGACTTGGTCCGCGGGGGCTTGTTGGGAAGAGGCAGCCGCATTTACGCCCTGTCCAGTTCTGGAGCCGAGCGAGTTGCACCTATGTATGGCGCTGTTTCGGCGGCTAAAGCGGCCCTGGAAAGCCATACTCGTCAGCTTGCTATTGAGCTGGGGCCGTATGGGATCGCTGTCAATTGCCTGCGTCCAGGCGTGACCGATACCCCGGCCTTGCGTGCCATCCCCGGCCACGAAACATACGTCGCCGAGGCCCTCAAACGGAATCCGGCCGGCCGTCTGACTACGACAGAAGACGTTGCCAACGTCCTGGTCGCTCTGGCCGATCCGGCCGTGACCTGGATCAGTGGGGCGGTCATTCCGGTAGATGCCGGGGAAATTATCGTTGGATAACACTTGCGACTTGCTTGACATCCAATCGAAATGTGCTATACTTTCGCCACTATGGTAACGTGCATTGTTTTATCCAACGACATAAGCGTATTCAATACACGTGACAATAACTACCAGCAGAATAATTGCGGCCCCTCAGGGCGGCCGACAGTGTGACGTATTTGTACACTGTTTAGGTTTCGTAAACCAGCCGCCCTCGACGGGGCGGCTTCTTTTTTGGGGGGACTCTGACCTTCAAGTTGGATGGGACCGCCGTAATCAGATCAAAGAAAGGAAGCAATTATGTTGAAGACCCATCAGTGTGGTGAATTGCGTCTCTCGGATGTGGGACAGCGAGTGGTATTGGCTGGATGGGTGAACCGCTGGCGCGATCACGGAGGTCTGGCATTCGTGGATCTGCGGGACCGATCGGGCATCGTGCAAGTGGTCGCCAACCCGGATGTGTCCCCGGAAGCCCATGCGGTATTACAAAAGGTGCGCGCCGAGTGGGTGCTCCAGATCACCGGCAGCGTGCAGCCCCGTCCCGCCGGGCTGGAGAATCCCGACTTGCCTACTGGGGCACTCGAAGTCCAGGTGGAAAAAGTGACTGTCCTCAACCCGGCCAAAACACCTCCATTTTACATCTATGACGATTCGCCTGTGGACGAGGCCCTGCGTTTGAAATACCGCTATCTCGACTTGCGTCGTCCCCGTATGCAACGCAACATCATCCTGCGCCATCGAGTAGTCAAATTCATCCGCGATTTTCTGGATCGCCGGGGATTCGTCGAGATCGAAACACCCATTCTGTTCAAGACAACCCCTGAGGGTGCGCGGGATTATCTGGTTCCCAGCCGACTCCATCCCGGTTGTTTCTATGCCCTGCCGCAATCTCCCCAACAGCTTAAACAATTACTGATGGTGGCCGGTTACGAGCGCTATTTCCAGATCGCTCGCTGCTTTCGGGATGAGGATCAGCGCGGAGACCGCCAGCCGGAATTCACCCAGTTAGACATCGAAATGAGTTTCGTTGAGCGGGAGGATGTGATGGAACTGGCCGAATCCCTGATGATCGGCGCTGTGGAGGAATGCACCGACCGACGTATCTTCCATAAGCCATTCCCCCGCCTCACCTATGCCGAGGCTATGGCCCGCTTTGGTACCGACCGGCCGGATATGCGTTTCGGGATCGAGTTGGTGGATGTATCCGATATCGCGGCCGGGTGTGGATTTGGAATCTTTCAGCGAACGGTGGCCGGTGGTGGGATCGTTAAGGCGATCCGAGTGCCCGGCTGTGCTACCTACAGCCGGCGGCAGATAGACGAGTTGACCGCATTGGCCCAGAAGGAAGGAGCCGCCGGTCTGGCGTGGCTGGCCCTGCCGGAGAGTGGCGACGTGCGTTCCTCCTTTGCTAGGTTTCTGAACGATGACGAGGTAGCGGCCATCGTCGCCCGTCTAGGAGGAGAGACCGGCGATTTACTGCTCTTCGTGGCCGATCAGGCCCCTGTTGTCCATGCGGCTCTGGGCAGTCTGCGGTTGGAGATGGGGGAGCGGCTAGGGTTGCGAGACCGGAATGTGTTGGCGTTTTGTTGGGTGATTGACTTCCCGTTGTTCGAGTGGGATGCGGAACAACAGCGGTGGGACCCCAGCCATCACCTCTTTACCGCTCCAATGGTGGAAGACCTCCATCTGTTGGACACCGATCCCGGTGCGGCCCGTGGGCAACAGTACGACCTGGTGTGCAACGGCTATGAACTGGCCGGCGGCAGCATCCGGATTCACCAGCGGGAAGTGCAAGAGAAAATCTTTACGTTGATTGGGCTGGATATCGAAGTCGCTCGCGAGCGATTCGGCCACCTGCTCGAGGCGTTCGAGTATGGCACGCCCCCCCATGGTGGCATCGCTCCCGGTGTAGACCGCCTGGTGATGTTGCTGGCGGGAGAGCCGAACATCCGTGAGGTGATCGCTTTCCCCAAGACCCAACAAGCCGCTGATCTGATGGCCGGTGCACCCTCGCCGGCGGAGCCTGAACAGCTCCAGGAGTTACATATTCGGGTTGTCGAGTCGTCGTGATAACGACACGGATATAATCAAAGCAAGGGAGCAGTGTACGATGACAGAAGATATTATCGCTCGCGTTCAAAAGGATGGGGTGCGTTTCATCAGTCTGCAATTCAGCGATATCATGGGGACCATCAAAAGCGTCACTATTCCATCAGGCAGACTGGCCGATGTGCTGAGAGAGGGAATCTGGTTCGATGGTTCATCCATTGAAGGGTTTGCACGCATCTACGAAAGCGACCGGATGCTGAAGCCCGACCCTGCCACATACCAGGTATTGCCCTGGAGCGCACCCGAACGACGCCGCGCCCGGCTAATTTGCGATGTGTATACCTCTAATGGACAGCCAGCATATGGCACACCTCGCCAGGCGCTGCGCCGTATATTGAAGATAGCTAGCGAAAAGGGTTACACGTACAACGTAGGCCCAGAGCTGGAATTTTTCCTCTTCAAGCGCAATGGCGCAAACAACAACGGTTATGCCACGCGCCCTGTGCCGCATGACGTAGGAAGTTATTTCGATTTTTCTCCCCGTGACGAGGCCCAACAGGTGCGCAGTGAGATCATCCTGGCATTGGAAAAGATGGGGATGCAGGTCGAGATGAGCCACCACGAAGTGTCCACCGGACAACATGAGATTGATTTCCGGTATGCCGATGCGCTTACCAGTGCCGATAATGCCTCCACATTCAAGTACGCCGTGCGAGCCATTGCTGCTACACATGGTATCTACGCCAGTTTTATGCCCAAGCCGATTTTTGGGATCAATGGCTCCGGGATGCACGTGCACCAAAGCATTTTCGATGCCGATGGACAACACAACCTCTTCTTCGATCCCAACGATCAGTACGGTCTTTCGCGCCTGGCCTACAACTTCATCGCCGGCCAGTTGGTCCATGCCCGCGCACTGGCGGCCATTGTGGCTCCCACGGTAAACAGTTACAAGCGTCTGACTCCTGGGTATGAAGCGCCGGTGTACATTTGCTGGGCGCAACTCAACCGTTCTGCACTTATCCGTGTCCCCGCCCATGGACGTCGGTGGCCAAGGGCCACCCGGGCCGAGTTGCGTTGTCCGGATCCCAGCTCCAACCCCTATCTAGCGTTTGCGGCTATGTTGGCGGCCGGATTGGATGGCATCGAGCGAGACCTGATGCCCCCACCGCCGGTCAATGAAGACGTGTACGACTTTGGCGAACGGGAGTTGCGAGAGCGGGCCATCGGCACATTGCCCGGTACACTGGCGGAGGCGCTGGATGCCCTGGAAGAAGATGCGGTGATCCAGGATGCCCTGGGGGCGGACATCACCACCGCGTTTATGCGGGCTAAGCGGGCCGAGTGGAATGAGTACCGCATCCAGGTGACCAGTTGGGAATTAGGGCGGTATCTGGAAACGGCATGAGGCCAACTTGCGCTTTTTGCGCATACGTGGTATATTCAAGATAACCCTGCTGTGTACGTGATGCCGTTTTGCGTTTTGAGCCAACACTTATACAAACGGGGGCTGTCTCTTCAGAGAGGAATGCGATAGGCTTCGGCCAAGGCAAACCGCTGAGCAAGCTCCCACCTGCGAAAGCAGGTTCAAAACTCATCGGCACACGGCATGGCGGGGCTTTGTTTT
>CAZXVB010000169.1:0-6682 GCA_964643875.1 uncultured Anaerolineales bacterium
TCCGCCTCGGTCAGGAGACCTTCGGCGAACAAAGAGGTCAATGTGCCATTGTCAAACTACTCAGGCTACTTCTGTTAGCGATTGAAATCGCCTCTGGAGGGCTGGCAACCAAGCGTCCACCCGCGTAGGCAGGCGCGCTTGTCCACGCAGGTGGACAGCCAGCCTTAGCTCCTCAGGCGCGGTTTCAACCGTCGGCCTGAACAGTAACTCGTTCGTTTTGATTCGTTTTGGTGGGCAACTGCTCATCCCACCTGCAAGTGCTGACAAACAACCCCTGTGGGAGAATAGGTACAGAAGTATGATCGAAATTCACCTGTATGGCAAGCTGCGTCGGTTTGCCGCCGATCAATCGCCGGATGGAATCTCCAAAGTCCACGCGGAAGTGCACGCCGGGGATACCATCCAGAGCGTGCTGGAGCGTCTGGGCGTTCCCATTGCAGAGGTAGGGCGCAACGTTTTCCTCAATTGGCAATATTCAGCCTTGAGTCGCCGGGTGAAGCCAGGGGACCGCCTGGCCGTATTTCCCGATGATATGCAATTGCTCTACCGATGGTATTTCCCCAAGATTGGATCAGAAGTAGCCGATGACCGGGAATATTGAGGTCGAAGTACGGCTCTACGCGGCGCTGCGTCAATACCACCCCCAGGTGGGGATCGGCGAAGCGCTGGTGGTCTCGTTGCCGGCAGGAACGACGCTGAACGATCTGCGGGCGCACCTTGGATTGCCGGAGGACGAGATCAAGATCGCATTCGTCAATAATCGCCATCAAGGGTGGAATTACCAGCTTACACCAGGGGATCGAGTGGCACTTTTCCCACCGGTGGCCGGCGGTTAAACGCGAAATACGGGGAATACGGGATAAAAAACATTCCCGTAGGCCGGAAAACTAACCAGCCTACAGGAAATTTCGATAGCCCAAATTTCAAGCCGAAACAAATGAGGAGAAAAGATGCGGAACAGATTGTTGACGTTAGTGCCAGAGTTCGCTTTGATTCAAGATGAGACATTGCGGGAGAAGACCATCCGCACGTGGGAATTGGCGATGGATGAGGGGGGATGGACACCGGACGACCTGACCCAGATGCCCTTTACGCTGTTGATCAATCCCTGTCCAGCCTCGTACATCGAACACGTGCGAGCCGTTACCTTGACGGCTCTGCGCGCTGCGGAAGTCTTTGTCGAAGTCTATGGAGACCGACTGCCGGTGGATATGGACATACTCATCGCCGGCGGCCTATTGCACGATATCGGCAAGTTGGTGGAGTATGAAAACCGCGAGGACGGGATGACGGTGCAGACATACGCCGGGAAACTATTGCGACATCCATTTAGCGGGATGGAATTGGCCGCCAGGTGTGGATTGCCGGTCGAAGTGCTGCATATCATCGCTGCCCATGCCGGTGAGGGGGATAAAGTGGTGCGCTCTACCGAGGCCACTCTCGTCAATCACGCCGATTTTATGAGCTTCCACAGCTTCAAGCGGCTGCTGGGAAAGAAATATCTGGCGTCCAGGTTGGAGTGAAGTATGACAGCACAAACGATCATTCAAAAAATATTTGCGGCCCACACAGCCCCTGGCGCTTCTGTACAGCCGGGCGACATCATTTGGCTGGACCTGGATGTCCGTTCGGCCCGGGATTTCGCCGGGCCGAACGTGGTCAAGAACTACCGTCATCACTATGGCGACACGCCGGTCGCCGATCGAGATAAAACAGTATTCACGTTCGATCTGGTCGTGCCCCCCAGCAACATCCCGTATGCCAACAACCAACAGATCTGTCGGATGTTTGCCAGAGAACACGGCCTCAAGGTTTACGACGTGAACGCCGGTATTGGCTCTCACGTAGCTATCGAAGAGGGATTAGCATATCCCGGCTCCACTTTTGTGGGCACCGATAGTCACCTCAACATTCTGGGGGCTGTGGGAGCCTTCGGCCAGGGGATGGGAGATCAGGACATCGCCTTTGCCTTCAAGACGGGCCGCACCTGGTTCGAGGTTCCCCCGACGATGAAGGTCGTCGTCCGGGGTACGTTGACGCCGCCTTGCACGGCCCGCGACTTGACGTTAGCCGTCCTGGCAAAGTTGGGCGCACGAGGGGCGCTGGGGCGGGCCATCGAGTTCTACGGCCCGGCGATCGAGGCCCTGGACCTGGCGGGACGGATCACACTATCCAGCCAGGTAACGGAGATGGGTGGGATCATCGGCTTCATCCCGCCGTCGGAGGCGGTGCTGGCCTATGCGCGACAGCGAACGGGACGCCCCGATCTGCAAGCCGTCTACGCGGATCCGGACGCCGAGTATATCGAAACGGTTGAGGTGGACATTGACGGGCTGGAGCCGCTGGTGGCCTGTCCGCCCAACCCGGCCAACGTCCATCCGGTGCGCGAACTGGCCGGGAAGCGTATAGACTCGGTCTTTCTGGGATCGTGTACCAACGGCCGCTTCGAAGACTTCGAGGCCGTGGCCCAGGTCGTGAAGGGGAAGAAGATCGCGCCCCATGTGATGGCCACTGTCGTCCCGGCGACGCGCCAGGTCTACGAGCAGATGCTGCGTTCCGGGACCCTGGAGACGCTATTCGACGCCGGGTTCATCATCAGCAATCCCGGTTGTGGTGGCTGTGCATCGGGTCACCTGGGGATGACCGGGGAGAAGCAGGTCCAACTCAGCACGAGCAATCGCAACTTCCCCGGCAAGCAGGGCGCCGGGGATACGTACCTGGTCAGCCCGGTCACAGCGGCCTGGTCCGCACTGGCCGGGGAGATCGCACTGCCGGAGGTGGAGTCATGACGACGACAATGGAAGGTAGACCGACTCGCATCACCGGGCGGATATGGGTGCTCACGGACCCGAACGGCCGCCTGTACGACGACATAGACACCGATATGATCTTCCACAACCGATACCTACACATCACCGATGTAGATCAGATGGGACAGTACGCGCTGGACAATTTGCAGGGTTGGGAAGATTTCGCCGCCCGCGCGCAGCCGGGCGACATCATCGTGGCCGGCCGGAATTTCGGCGCCGGGTCGTCCCGCCAGCAAGCTGTGGATTGTTTCCGCGCCCTGGGGATCGCGGCCATCGTGGCGGAGAGTTTCGGTGCCATCTACAAGCGGAACGCCATCAACAGCGGGCTACCCATCGTCACCCTGCCAGGCTTGAGTGCCCAGGCAGACCAGTTCCAGAGTGGAGATACGCTAACGGTGGATTTTGAGAACGGCAAAGTAGTCCTGAATGGCGAGCAGACGTTCGACGCGCTGCCCTTTTCTCAAGTTCAAATGGATATTTACCAAGCGGGGAATTTGTTTGCCTATGGCAAATCGTTGAGGTAAACGGGGCAAGAGAGCATACCATTCAGTGCATATCAAAGGCCCGGAATGAACATTCCGGGCCTTTTGTCACTTGGAAAACACAAACCAGCTACGCAGTAGCCAACGCCGCTCGACGGGCGGCCGCCTTTTCCCACACCACCAACAGGGGTACAGCAATAAAGATTGCCGAGTATGTCTCGCTCACCATCCCGACCAACATCGTGGCAATGAACGGCTTGATGGTCGCCCCGCCGAACAGGATAATGGCGATCATCACGAACATCGCGTTGAGCTGGGTCGCCAGGGAGCGATGGATAGTCTCTAGAATGGAACGATTGACAACCATCTCGTATGGCTCTCCCCGGTGGCGGGGGATGTTCTCCCGGATGCGGTCGAAGACCACGATCACGTCCTGAACCGAAAACCCTATCACCGTCAGGATGGCAGTCAGGAAAAGCGCATCTACTTCCCATCCGGCCAGGAGGCCCATCAGAGCGTAGAACCCAAAGGAGACGATCAGGTTGTACATCATACCGGCGATGGTGCAGACGCCGTACCGAAAGGCATTGGGCACTCGCCGGAACGAGAACCAGATGAAGGCAACGATGACCAGCGCCGCGATCAACACGGCGAGGCCGGCCGAGCGGGCTACCTCGCCACCTACCGCTGGCTCGACCGTGTCAAAGCGCAACACGTCCCGATCAATCTTGCCGATCTGGGTATCCAGCAGGCTCAATAGTTGGTCTACTTCGTCAGCCGTGACCTCACGTGTGCGCACCTGCCAGGTACGCTCCTCCGGGGAACCCAAGGGCTGAACGATAGCGCTTTCCAACCCATAATCCACGAAAGCCTGACGGAGATCATCTTCACTGATGATGCGGTCGAACTTGAGGACGAAGATTGATCCTCCGGTGAAGTCAATCCCGATCCGCATCGGCTGCCCGAACTGGATGGCTGAGACCACCATAGCCGCGATGCTGAACAAGACCAACAGCCCGGACAATGCGAAGAACCATTGACGTTTTTCGACGATGTTGAACATCTCTACACCCCCAATAACCATTGACGTTCCGCTAACCACTCACCGGCAGAAGTTGCCACCTGGCGGACGAAAGTGCGGGTGGCGAACACGGCCGTGAAGATGTTCGTGATTGTGCCGATGGCCAATGTGATGGCAAACCCCTGCACAATGCTGGCCCCGAAGCTCCGACCAAACAGAAACAGGATCGCACAGATGATAAGGGTGGCCATCTGTCCATCCCGAATGGAGGGCCACGCCCGCTCGAAGCCAATCTCTATGGCCATACGCAACCCGCGTCCCCGGCGCAACTCCTCCTTCATCCGCTCGAAGATCAGGATGTTGGCATCCACGGCCATGCCGGCCGAAAGGATGAAGCCGGCGATACCGGGAAGCGTCAATGTGATGGGCACCAATTTGTAAAGGGCAAAGTTGATCAACACGTAGATGATGAGAGCGATGTCCGCCAGTGCTCCCGGCAGGCGGTAGTAGATCAGCATAAAGAGCAGCACAGTGAACAGCCCAATCGCGCCGGCGCGGATGGACTTTTCCACTGATTCCGCTCCTAGCGTGGCGCCGATCCGATTGAAACTTTCGACCTTCAACGGCACCGGCAACGCACCATAACGCAGCTGGAGAGCTAACTGACGGGCTGATTCGAACGTAAACGAACCGGAGATAGAAGCCCGTCCGTTGGGGATCACGTCCCGAATGACCGGACAGGAAATGATGATCTTGTCCAACGCAATACACAGGTACTGACCAACGTGGGAAGCGGTGTAGTCCGCAAATTTCTGGGCCGCGTCCTCATTGAACTCGATAGGGATAATGTAGTTCCCCTGTTGATCCGTGTCCAGACCGGCGGCCTTCAAATCCGCGCCGGTGAGGATCGTTTCGTAGACCTGTTGGCCACCGGCGGTTGCCGTCGGTGTCACCGGTAGGGTGACAGTTTCGGTGATGGCGCTAGCGGTGCTCGCTTCACCGAAGTTGGGCGGCCCCATCGTCGTAGTGATGACTGTGCCCGGCGGCAATGGGACCCTGGCCGCGTCTACGAATTCGAGCAGTGCCGTCCCTTTGATCGTCCCAACGGCCTGCTCCGGATTTTCGATCCCCGGCAACTCGACGATGATCCGACGCTCTCCCTGTGCCTGGACGACCGGCTCCGTCAGCCCCAAGGCGTTGACCCGGTTTTCAACGATCCGGCGTGCCGCCTCCATCGAGGTTGGGTCCAACTCCTCCCCTTCCGGCATATCGGCGGCCAACAACACTTGTAGACCGCCCTGCAAGTCCAGCCCCAATCGCAGGGCGATGTCTCGCTGGCCGGCCGGCTGCCAGAAAACCAGATTCTTGGCCCAATCTGGGTGTTCGATGTTCAGATCCACCAACAGGGCCACCAATGAGATCAGAATGATGAAAATTAAACGCCAATTTTCCGATTTTGCCATCAGGTTCCCCCCCACAAAACAGAATACAAACGGAGCGATTATAACCGATTGAGGATGTTGTGTCAATCGTGCATTGAAACAGAACCACTACAGGAAGTGACAGCCACCTTAGGGCCTGTCCGAAAAATCGCTCCCGCAAAGGAGCGCTTCCTGGATTTTATCCCGTTTCATTACCCGACATATTGATCGGTAACCCTCCCGCAGGTTGAACTATGCAATGTCGGGTAGTGAGTTCTCCCGTCAAAATCTTTCTTCGCTTTTGGTGTTTCGTGCGCCGGACACGATGCCAATCGCCCGGAGCCAGCTATCCCGTTCTGTGCCCAGCCCCTCATGCGAAAACCGATAATCGTGCTTGCGGATCAACTCCGACAACTCATCGCACAGCGTTTGAAGTGCTTGTCTCTGGAAATTAAGCAGCCAGCGGGCTTGATCGTCGTTTTCTACCTGTTCCAGCGCCTGGATGAAGTGTGGCAGGCAAATCACACCGGCCTTGGAAAGCGCTGCTTGCAATGGAGGGTCATCCATATTGGTAAACAGTGCATGGATGGCGATAGTCTCCATTTCACGGCAATGCACGCAGACGGGACATTTGGCTGTTGGGTGCAGTTGATGAGCCAATCGTCGTGCTTGTTTGTAGCCACCACGCTGCCCACGATAGTCTTGAAGTATGGCCAGTACGGTTTGCAATACATCCTGTTGAATGATCGCGGTGCCCAGGATGGCTCCCTGTCTCTCCGTCAACATCCAGGCATGGAGATTGCAGTATCCGCGCGCGTCACGGATTGCCACCCGTTCGCCTACGTCGGTGACGCGCTCGTACAGCGTGTTGTCCAGATAATCCTCTGCCCACCGTCGCGTCAGCCGACACAGGGGACAACCAACTACCGTACACGCTTCGAGCAGGTC
>CAZXVB010000170.1:0-6655 GCA_964643875.1 uncultured Anaerolineales bacterium
AATCGCCTTTGAGTTCAACCTGCGGGAGGGTCTCCAACTCAGTTGAAACACGCCCATTTCAAATCTGCGGGAGGGTTACCGATCAATATGTCGGATAGTGAAACACTGGCTAATAGATTGATGGGCCAGACGGAGAGCTAAGGCCCCCCTATGTGTTGGAGTGAGCAATGATACAGATGAAACAAACAAAAAAATATACCCGGCCATATCGTCTCTGGACTGATTACCGCCTCCGCCACCGTTCTCCTCGCCAGATCATCCGGTGGGCGTTGGACGCATTTGGAGAACAGCTGGTGATGACCTCTGCCTTTGGGATGAACGGGGTGGCACTGATCCACATGGTTTACGAAGAATTTCGAGAGCACGGCCTGGACATGACCATCCCCATCATTTTCGTAGACACCGGCTACCTGTTCCCCGAAACGCTGGAAACGAAACGGCGGATCGAGGCAGCCTACGGATGCCGGGTCGTGACCTACTACCCCGCGCTAGGGAAAGAGGAACAAGCGGCCCGCTATGGGCCCGATCTGCCCCACCGTGATCCGGACCTGTGTTGCAGATTGCGCAAAGTCGAACCGATGCAACGGGCAATTGCCGAGCACCGTCCAGTTGCCATCCTAAACGGCCGGGCGTGCTTCCAGTCCTCGACCCGCCGCACCTTGCCCATCATCGAGTGGAACTACACACCACTGCGCATCCATCCCTTGGCCCATTGGTCCCAGGAACAAGTCGTGGATTATGTAAAATCCCATCACATCCCCTACAATCCCCTGTACGACCAGGGCTATCTCAGCATCGGCTGCCAACCATGCACCCGCCCGGTGAAACCCGGTGAACCGATCCGCGCCGGTCGGTGGCCCGGTACAGGAAAGTCGGAATGTGGGATATGGACAACGGAATATCCAACTGCAGATTGGACTGTATTGCGTAAATAGATGAGTTGCCCAATTGAGGTGAAATTATGATACAGACCAGCAAACCAAAAAATATTACTCGAATGGTATCCACAGTGTTTCTGCTGATGACAATGATGGGACCTTGGTTTGCCGATAGCCACCCCGCAACAGAGGAGACCTGCCCTCCTCCTCTTGTCTGGCTGGGCAATGGTTATTGCGCGTGCCGGATACCCTTCAGGGCATTTGTGGAAGATTTAATTTCAGGCCAAAGTTCATTGTGGCTCCTCTTCCTGCCGCCAGTGCTCCCTATTCTCAGCACATTGCTTCTCCTCTTGACCGGGGAGCGTCGCTGGCTGTGGCTCTGTCACTTGGTGGCCTGGGGATTAGCTGCCGTTTACTCGCTCCTTTGGTTCATCGGAATTTGGTGTGCACACCGGGGGGTGCTGATTCTATGGGGTGCTGGACTTGGTGGCATAGTAGCCATCGCCATATTGATGTGGGAAGTACTGGTGTATAAAAGGACGGGTGCCCCTGTCAAAACATAGTCGAGGAAAGCAGGGAGAATGAACGACATTTCGCGTCGTAAAGCATTGAAGCTCATCCTGGCAGCGGCGGCAGCAGCCGCGCTCACGCCACGGTTCCACGCGCGGGCAATGTACCCCTATCCACCAGACCCGGACGACAAAGAAGAAGATATACCAGGGCGGCCATCCACCAATGACTATGAAGCGTACCTCAACACCTGGGTGCGGGTCGGGCGGGCCATCCACACTGTCGCGTTTTACGACACGCCATCTACGAGCGGCACACGGACCGCCACCCGTCGCCGGGACCAATCCTTCGTCATTTTGGGTGAAACCCGCGCCCCCTTCAGCGCTCACAACGATCTGTGGTACAAAACCTCACTGGGATACGTACACTCCGCCTGGGTGCTCCCCATTCGGCTTTACCCCCCACAACCATTCATCCGCGACGTGGGGGAATGGGGGTTCTGGGGGGAGATCTCCCAGGTCTACACCGAAGCCTACGCCGAACCGGATACTCAGTCCAGGAAGGTGTACCGTTTTTACGGGGGAAACGTCTTCCACGTGATTGCGTCCTACGAGGATGACGCCGGCGTCGGGTGGTATCAGATCTACGACGAATTTCCACCCACCAGCCCCACTTCACAGTGGGTACTGGCTAAAGACGTGCGCCGCATCCCCCGTTCCGAAATGGCTCCTATTCGCCCATTTGCCGGCCACAAGCGGATCGAGGTGAGCATCGAGGAACAGCGTCTACGTTGTTTCGAGGGGGAAACCGTGGTCTTCACCACCCTGGTGGCCTCTGGCCTGCCTGGCTCGACGGCGACGCCGACAGGGGAAATGGCCGTGCTGTTGAAGCAGCCCTCTCGCCATATGTGCAACCACCCCTATCCCGGTGGACCGCCCCCGCTGGGTGATCTTTTCGATCTGCCGGGCATCCCTTGGAACCTGTTTTTCGACCTGAGTGGAACGGCGATCCACGGCACGTATTGGCATAACGATTTCGGCATCCAGCGGAGCCACGGTTGTCTCAATGTCTCCCAGGATACTGCTCGCTGGATCTATCGTTGGGCGTACCCCATTGGCGGTTTTGAGGATGATTTCATCCAGGGGGATCGGGGGGTCGGCACGCCGATAATCATCTACTAAAAATCTATCCGAAACGGGCATCCACCGCCGGCAGGGCCGCCAGTGCCCGCTCTGCGTAGGCTCGATACCGTTGGCGTTTGTTCCGCACCGGCGGCGAAAGCGGCGGCAATAGTCCGAAGTTGGCCTTCATCGGCTGGAAAGTTTCCGCGTCGGCCCGACTCACATAGCGACACAGCGCCCCCAACATCGTCACAGACGGCAATATCAGCGCCTCTTGCCCCAACATCCACCGGGCCGCGTTGACCCCGGCGACCCATCCGCTGCCAACGCTCCCAACATACCCTTCCACCCCGGTGATCTGCCCGGCAAAGAACAACCCCGACCGTTCCCGAAAGGCCATCGTCGGTTCCAAGAAACGCGGCCCGTTGATGAAGGTGTTCCGATGCATTTGCCCGTAACGGACGAACTTCGCCCGCTCCAGACCGGGGATCATCCGAAAGACCCGTTCCTGTTCCCCATAGCGCAAGTTAGTCTGAAACCCCACCAGGTTGTACAATGTACCGGCCAGGTTGTCCTGCCGAAGCTGCACCACGGCATACGGTCGCCGCCCGGTTCGGGGGTCCGTCAGACCCACCGGTCGCAGGGGGCCAAACGCCAGCGCATCCCGCCCCCGGGCGGCCAGTACTTCGACGGCCAGACAACCCTCAAAGAAACGGGCGTCCTCGCGCTCGAAATCGCGCAATGGGATCCGTTCCGCCGTGACCAGCGCCTCTACGAAACGGGCGTACTCTGCCTCATCCATCGGGCAGTTGATGTAATCGGCGTCGCCCTTGCCATAGCGGGACGCCCGAAAAGCGACCGTCATATCAATCGAATCGGCCGTCACGATGGGCGCCAAGGCGTCGTAGAAGTAGAGATGCTCCTCCCCTGTCAGGGCGGCGATCTCGGCTGTCAGGGCGTCCGACGTCAGAGGGCCGGTGGCGATCACAGCGGGGACAGGCGGCAGGTGAACCACCTCCTGACGGACCAACCGGATGCGAGGGTGTGCCTCGATCCGGCGGGTCACCTCGGCTGCAAACAGCTCCCGGTCCACCGCCAACGCGCCTCCGGCGGGCACCCTGGCCTGGTCGGCACAGGCCAATACCAGCGATCCCAAGCGACGCAGTTCTGCCTTCAACAGCCCGGCCGCCCGGTCCGGCAGGTCGGACCCCAGGCTGTTGGAGCAAACCAACTCGGCCAGCCGGTCGCTGACGTGGGCCGGCGTCATACGCTGAGGGCGCATCTCGTACAGCGTCACATCCACGCCCTGCTCGGCTGCCTGCCAGGCCGCCTCGCTGCCGGCCAACCCTCCCCCGACCACGATCAGCATTTCCGATCCGGTCATACTCCGCCCCCTCATGCCCGGAGAATGTAGTAAGCGGTTACCTCGCCGGTTACCCCCTTCAATCGCAAACCGGTCACCGGCCTGGCCTGTACCTGTTCGCGGATCAGGTCATACGTCTCCTGGCTAATGAGCACCTGGTTGGCCCCGGCCACGCCACAGAGACGCGATCCCAGATTGGCGGCCCGTCCAATGACGGTATAGTCTGTGCGGCGGGGACACCCCATCTCCCCCACGATCAGCTCACCGGTCGCAATGCCCACTCCAATTGGAGGCGGTGCAATCCCCCGCGAACGCCAGAGAGCCATCAAGTCCGCATGGGCGGCCTGCATTTCCAAGCCCACGCGCACGGCTCGTAAAGCATGATCCGGCTGGGGAAAGGGAGCACCAAAGAGGGCCATCACTTCGTCGCCGACAAATTTGTCGAGAGTTCCCTGATGCGCAAGAATCACATCTGTCATCCTCCCCAGGTAGTCATTGACGAATTCCACCAGGATTTCCGGAGGCGTCCGTTCCGCCAGACTGGTCGAACCACGCAAATCGGCATACAGCACGCTGATGAGCATGCGCTCGCCCCTCAGGAAGTCTACGTCGGATTTCTTCAACAACTGCTCCATTACGCGGGGGTCCACCGAGCGTCCCAACACCTGCCGCAGTCGCCGGCGTTCCAGGCTCTCGAAGATGGCTGTGTCCATCTGACTGCCAATCGCACTCAACAGGCGGCGATCATCACTTCGGAACCCACGGGGGCCGTACCGGTTAACGACTCCCAACACCCCGATGATCTCATTCTGAAGGATCAAGGGGATACACATCACAGACCTAAGCACCTCCCCCAGGTCGTTATAGCAGACCAACTCAGCGCGTTGCAAGGCCTCGTTGGCGATCCGATCAATCAGCCCGTGGTGACCGGCGACCCGAAACAGGTCATCGCGTGTGGCGGCCCGCAGTTCCAACCGACGTCCTCCCCGGTTGTAAAGCATCACAAAAGCCATTTCCGCTTCGATCACAGCTTGCAACTCTCGCAACACCCGGTGCAGCATATCGTCGAAAGGGAAATTCTGATCCCGGATGCGGTCTATGCGGTAGATAACCTCCAATTCCTTGTTGCGCTGCTGCAAATCATAGTAGGCATAGCCCTGGACTACGGCCGAGTCAATCTGGCTCTCGGCAACCTGGAGCAACTCCACGTCGTCAGATTCAAATGGAAACGTCGAGCGTGCCAGAATGATCGTTCCCAAACGCTCATCGCTCCCCATCACGATGGGGACGGCAGCCACCTGCAACCCCGACGGCAACGTGTCTACCACCGATGACGGTAGTACTTTCGAAGCCTCCCAGACGACGACTTTGCCGGGCAAAACGTCCCGTAGCACACGCTGGGCCAGTTCACGCGTGATGAGCGGCTCCAATGCACTCAGGGAACCACGGCGATCGTTGACCGCCCGCAATTCCAGATCACCCGTGTCCCGATCAACCAGGCACAGAAGGCACAACTCGGCCTGGAGATGCTCGGCCACGACGTTCGCTATGGCCGACAACATCGCCGTCGGTTCCGGCAACGTATCTCGCACGTAATCAATGGCTTGAATCAGGTCCAACTGACGGCGTTGTTTCTCAATCTGTCGGCGAAGCGTCTCGATCCCATTCGTCTTCTCGTTCATTCCACATCGAACTCCATCATAAGACTCCCCAGGTGAGGAGAATGTACCTCCCAGTTCAGATCGAAAAGCCCTTCCTGGACGGCATAAGCCTTCACTCCTTGTGCCCCACTTCCAACGTCAACCCTTCACGGGCGAACACAGCCGACGGGAAACAGGCTTGCACTTCACGCTCCATCTCCTCCAGGAAGGTATCATCGTGATAAACATTGTGATGGGTAAGGGCCAAAGCGCTTACCCCGGCCTTTTGAGCAACCTCGACAGCCATCTCCCAGGTGCTGTGTCCCCATCCCTGACGGGGATGATAGGGATCGAGATACTCGTCCATAACGAACTCGGCATCGTGGATCAACAGGTCCGCTCCCTGAGCAAACTGGATCATCCGCTGACTCCCGCCTACATATCCCTCGACATCGGTCGCCACCACCACTTTCCTCCCCCCCATTTCGATACGATAGACGAAGACTCCCTGCGGGTGGGCATAACTCCGCATAATGTTCACCTTGACTTCCCATGGAGAACATGCAGCCTGATCCCGATATACGTGGCATACCTCCGGAGGAGAGTTGGGGGTGGCAAAGATAATCATTTCGTTTTCTACGACATTCCGAATGACCTGCATCGAGGCTAATTCATCCAGACGAACAGGGTAGACGGGAGGAAGCATCGCATTGGTCAAAACGACTTCCAGGTCTTGATGAAGCAGCCGGGGGCCAAAGATGTAGAGCACACTGCTACCCAAGTATAAGGGGGCAAAGAAGGGAAATCCCTGAGTGTGATCATGGTGAGTATGGGTGAAAAGCAACGTAGCGACAATCGGGGTGTTTTCCTCTTGCCGTTGGGCGACCAGTTTTTCCCCCAGGCCGATGATCCCGGTGCCGGCGTCCACAACGATCAAATGCGAACCGGCCCGTACTTCCAGGCACGTCGTGTTCCCACCGAATTTCACCGTTGTCGGACCTGGTTTGGGATACCCCCCTCTCACCCCCCAAAAAGTGACCGAAAACGGCGCTGTCTGACCTGACTGTTCCGCCATAAGAGCGATTTCCTCCCTACACCAGATGACTCACAGCTCGTTCTCTTGGCTCCTGAGAAACGGTTGGG
>CAZXVB010000171.1:0-4485 GCA_964643875.1 uncultured Anaerolineales bacterium
GCCGACGCGCGGCGCAAAGCGCCCAAAGAGGCCGATTTCAATCGGGCGGCATCTGTATGTATGAACCTGCAGGAGGCTGGCTTACCCCACGAATCCACGTTGATCCCTTTGCTGGGAGCTTGTCCGAAAAATAGCTCCCGTAGCCGGGCATAAGAGATGCGCGGCGGACGGCATAGGGATGCCGTCCTTTTCGGATACTGGAGTCTGGCAAATTTCAAAAAGCTTGATAATTTTCATATAGGACGCAGATTAACGCAGGCTACGCACGCAGATTTCTTAAGATATTTAATGCTCATCTGCGAAAATCAGCGTTAATCTGCGTCCTGGCTAAAATTTGCCAGGGTCCAGTCAGATAGATTCTAACAGTCGCCGCTCTCCGTATCTCCTCGGATTTTGCGCATCGGCAGCAACCGATCTCGGACGATCACTTTCAATGCCCACAGACCATCCCACGGACGGATCTTCTTCCCCTCGGCGATCGTCCGAGGCCGGTACGTGACCGGCACTTCGACGATCTCGTATCCGGCCCGTAAGATCTTGTCGGTCAACTCGAAATCGAGGTCGAAACCGGCCCCAGTTAGATGGAGGGACTTCACCACATCCGTTCGTACCATCTTGGCGGCCGTCGCCACATCGGTGAGCCGGGCACCAAAGAGCAAGTTCGTCAAGCCGGTGAGAAAACGCACTCCCAGGTAATTGGTCACGTATTTGTAGACCGCTCGTCCCCCCAGTGTGCGTGAGCCATACACGGCGGCCACCTGCCTGTTGCCCCCTTCTGTCTCTGTGGCCGCGATGCGTTCCAAAAAGAGGGGGTATTCGGCCGGGTCGTATTCCAAGTCGGCGTCCTGGATGATGATGTAGTCCCCGGTGGCGTGGGCGATCCCGGTACGCACCGAGGTCCCTTTGCCCAGATTGCGGGGCTGAAAGATGACCTGCCCCTCAGGCAGGTCCAACTCGGCCAGAATCTCCCGGGTGCCATCGGTGGAACAATTGTCCACGATGATGATCTCTTTTTCCCAATCCCGGCCCAGGTACACTGCCCGCACAGCCTCCAGCACGGTCAGGATGGTATCTCGTTCGTTGTACACACAGATGATGATAGAAAGTTTCATAAGGCGATCTGTCGGATTAGTTGTTGGGAAGCTAATAATTCCGAAAGAATTCGGCGAAAGTCTCCAGAATGTATGTCAGACGGGCATCATCCAGGCCGGGGTAGACGCCGATGAAGAACGTCGTTTGGAGCACCCGGTCGGAGTTGTGCAGATCGCCCACGGCGCGATATTGGATGTGACGATACCCCGGCTGGCGGGCGATGTTGCCGGAAAAGAGCAACCGGGTTTCGATGTTGCGCTCCTCTAGAAAGTGGGTGAGTTCTCGCCGAGAGAACGGTGCGCCGACTCGTACACTGATGGGAAAGGCGAACCAGGCCGGATCGGCCCGGGGACTCCAAGTCGGCAGGATCAGGAATTCTTCGTAAGGGCGCAGGCCGGCATACAACCGGGCGAAATTCTGCTTCCGCGCCTCCACGAAAGCGGGCAATTTATCCAGTTGAGCTACACCGATGGCGGCCTGCAAATCCGTCATCTTGACGTTGTAACCGATCTCGACGAACAGATAGCGATGATCGTATGGCTCGTTCAGGCCGGGGATGAGCCATTCGAAGCGCCGGCCACAAGCGCCCTGCGGTGGGCTGTCGTAGCGACAATGACAATCCCGGCCCCAATCACGTACACTCTGGGATATGCGGGCCAGCATCGCGTTGTTGGTTAGCACCGCGCCGCCCTCGCCGGTTGTGATGTGGTGGGCCGGATAGAAACTCAGGGTACCCAAATCGCCAAACGTGCCTACCATCTGACCGTCATATGTGCTGCCCAGTGCGTCGCAGGTATCTTCGATCACGTACAGATCGTGCTCACGTGCGAAAGCCATCACTCGATCCATCTCGACCGGATTGCCCAGCGTGTGGGCCAGGAAGATGGCCCGTGTACGTTCCGAGAGGGCCGCCTCCAACTGATCGGGGTCGAGGTTGTATGTGCCTAACATACAATCCACGAAAACCGGCGTCAACTGGTTTTGGACGATGGGCGCGACGGTCGTGGAGAAGCCCATCGCCGGCGTAATTACCTCATCCCCCGGAAGGATAGGGCGCTCCAGACGGCGGGAACACAACGTTGTCATCGCCACCAGGTTGGCCGACGATCCGGAGTTGACCGGCAAGACATGGTTGACGTTCAGGTAGCGACTCAACCCGTTCGCTAATGCTTCGCATTGAGGCCCGGTCGTCAGCCAGAAATCCAGTACGGCCTCGACGGCAGCGATCAGTTCGTTTTCGTCGTAGACCCGACCGGCGTATTGCACCCGGTCCTCTCCAGGGACGAACGGTCGGGGAACGTGGGTGGCTCGATAGTAGGCCGCTACCAACTCCAACAATTGTTGGCGAAGTTGGTCAACAGGTGGATCTGTCTGCGATGTTTTCGAATTATTCATATCGTTCCTTTTTCGTATCTACTGGAAGAGTGAACAGCTATCCTTTTCGTGAAACCAGGCAATCGTTCTCTGCAAGCCAGTGTCCAGTGCGACCTGCGCCCGCCATCCGGTCCGGTGGAATGTCTCGTCGGCGTCGGCTACCAGGTGCATCACCTCCCCCGGACGGTAGGGCAATGCACCGAGCAGAATCCGGCCGGCGGCCCCGGTCATCTTCCACACGCGGTGGACGACCTCGCGCACCGTATGGGCGCACCCGGTGCCCAGGTCCAGGCTGTGGCCGATGGCGGCGGGCGATTCGGCGGCTGCCAGCATCCCGGCAACTACGTCCTCCACGTAGATGAAGTCGCGCATCTGTTCGCCGGGGGTTGTCGGGAAATCGGCCCCGGTCAACGCCGCGCGGATGGCCGCCGGTAGTAATGTGTGCGCCGGCTGACCCGGCCCGTAGACCTGAAAAGGGCGCACGGTGACGACCGGCAAGCCATAAACCCGCCAGTACACACGTCCAAACGCCCAGGCCGCTACTTTGGAAGCCCCATAGATGTTGAACGGGTCCAGCCCTTCTCTGGCCTGGCGAGCGCCGTACTCATAGCTTGTACCGACCAGAACGAAGCGCCGAAGGCCCCGCTCTCGGGCGACCTCCAGCAGATTCAACGTTCCCCCAACGTTCACCGCCACAGCATCAGCCGGGGCAACGCGCGGGTTCGTGACCCCTACGGCGGCCAGATGGAATATCACCTCTGGGTCCGCCGCCTGGACCGCCGCCCGTACCGCTGCCGGGTCACGCACGTCGAAGACCAGCCAGGAGAGAGATGCGTCCGTCTCGTCGTTCACGCCGTCACTCACTGTGCGGCGCTCCTCTGAGTTCAACCTACCCCCGGCCCGGCCCCCGGCAAAGAGAGTAGCCCCCTCCCCCAGCAGCCGATGAATTAAGTGGTGGCCGATGAAACCGGTCGCTCCGGTGACCAGGACGCGCGTGGCGGCCCAGTCTAGGCGTTCAGAAATTCCCGATACCATGCCAGCGCCTCCCGCAGTCCTTCCTCCAATGAGTAGCGCGGCTGCCAATTCAACATACGCTTGGCTTTGGAACTATCGAGGTATTGGGCTGGAATCTCGTTGGGAGCTTCTCCCAACACAATCGGCTCCAACGAAGGATCGTCGGACAAAGCGATGATCGTTTGCACAATCTCCAATACCGACTTGGGATTGTCCATACCAAAATTGAACGCTTCACCGATCACATCGGGGCGCTCTAACTGCTCCGCCAGGGAGATGTAGGCCTGGACGGCGTCTCGGACGTAGATGTAATCCCGCACCATCGTGCCGTCGGAGCGGATCAACGGACGTTCTCCCCGGAGCACACTGCGGATCGTCCCTGGAAAGAGCCGGCTCCAGTTCAGGTCCCCTCCCCCGTACAGGTTGGCGCAGCGGGTAATGGCGACCGGCAAGCCGTAGGTAGTCACGTATGTACGGGCCAGATACTCGGCGCAGGCCTTGGAGGCATCGTATGGATAACAAGCTTGTAGCGGTGCATCTTCCGTGTAGGGCAGCGTCCGGTGAATACCATAGGCCTTGTCCGACGAGGCGATCACCACCCGGCGCACACGGCCGGTTCGCCGGGCCGCCTCCAACACCGTCCACGTTCCGCCGATGTTGGTGGCGAACGTGGAAAGGGGTGCCCGGTTGGCGATGGTCACGATGGTTTGCGCCGCCAGGTGAAACACGGTATCAATCTCGTACTCGGCCAGGGCACGCTCCATACAAGCATAGTCGGTCACATCTCCATGCACCACCACAATCCGCTCCTGGTAACCCGACCGTCGAAGGTGCGAAAACGGCACTACGTCCCGCAGTAACCCGACTACATTGGCGCCGGCGTCCACCAGGGCCATCGTCAGCCAGGAGCCAAGAAAACCGGTGCAACCGGTGACGAAGACCGACCGATCTTGCCAAAAGATTCTTGATCTGTCTGTATCATCCTGCCAATTATCTGTTGTTTGT
>CAZXVB010000171.1:4585-6630 GCA_964643875.1 uncultured Anaerolineales bacterium
CCTCGCCGATCTCGCTATCTCATCGAGGACAGCCTGGAGGGGAACACCGTTGAGTGCACTAGTCGCGCCAGGTTTTCCATGGCGCTTGGGCACGCCAGATCGCGTCCAGCTCCAGCGCTTCTTTGAAGGTGTCCATCGAGCGCCAGAACCCAGTATGCCGATAAACCATCAACTGTCCGTCGGCTGCCAGGCGGGGCAACGCCTCGCGCTCCAGGTCCACATCATCTCCCCCAGCCAGATAGTCCAGCACGCCGCGCTCGAAGACCATAAAACCAGCGTTGATCCAGTGCTCCAATAGCGGCTTTTCTCCAAAACCGATCACCTGACCGCGTTCGTCAATCTCCAGAATGCCGTATTGGGAGCGCGGCTGGACGCCGGTCACGGTCGCCAGACGGCCATGTCGGCGATGGAAAGCTAACAATGCGTTTATGTCGAGGTCTCCGACGCCGTCGCCGTAGGTCACAAAGAATGTATCCGTGGATATGTATGGGGCCAGGCGGTAGATGCGGGATCCTTTCTCTGTGTAGAGACCGGTATCGGCCAACGTTACCTCCCAATCCTCGCTTTTCACTTGATGGTACATAATGCCCTGGGAAGCTCCCAACCGGATCGTGAAATCGGAGTGCATCGGGCGGTATTCCAGAAAGTAGCGTTTGAGGACGTCGGCCTGGTGGCCCAATGCCAGGATGAAATGGGTGTGACCGTAACTGGCGTAGATTTTCATCACATGCCACAAGATCGGGCGTCCTCCCACCTCGACCAGTTCCTTCTTGGTGGGCGTGGCTCCCTGCATACGGGTTCCCTGCCCGCCACACAAGATCACCACCGGGAGAAAGCCGTTTTCAGGCGTCATCGTGCCGTCCTTTCCGCATCTTCCCCCGCGACGACCCGCCGTAGACTGACCGCCAGGGGGGGATACGCGATCCCGTTTTCCGTCACGATGCCGGTGACGTACCGGTAGGGGGTCACGTCGAAAGCCGGATTGGCGACTGCAATACCGTCCGGTGCCACAGCCTGTCCGTGATAGGTCAACCCCAGCACTTCGTCGGGAGGGCGTTCCTCGATGGGGATTTCGTCGCCGGTGGCAAGAGAGAGGTCAATCGTAGAGGTAGGGACACACGGATAGAACGGGATACCGTTGGCCTGAGCGACCACTGCCAGCTTGTACGTGCCGATCTTGTTGGCCACATCGCCGTTGGCCGCCACCCGGTCGGCGCCGACCAGCACGATCTGCACTTGCCCGGTGCGCATAAAGTGACCGGCAGCGTTGTCGGCGATCAGCGTGAAGGGAATGCCCAACTGTTGCAATTCCCAGGCCGTCAGCCGAGCGCCTTGTAGGCGGGGACGGGTTTCATCCACCAGGACGTGGACCCGCTTGCCTTGCTCATGTGCGGTACGGATGACGCCCAGCGCGGTGCCGAAATCCACCGTAGCCAACGCGCCGGTGTTGCAATGATGGAGTATCGTGTCGCCATCCTGGATGAGGGAAGCCCCCCAAGCCCCCAACCGGCGGTTGATGGCCACGTCTTCGTCGGCCAGGGCCTGAGCGGCAGCCAGGACGGTGTCCGCGATCTGTGTTGGCTCGGAGATGGATTCGGCGCAACGGAGCATCTGCCGGACGGACCATGCCAGGTTGACCGCCGTCGGGCGGGCAGCCATAAGAAGCTCGGCCGCCGATTGGAGGGCGGCCAGTGCTTTTTCCCGGCTTTCAGTAGGGCCGTTATGTGCAGCCAACGCCATCCCAAACGCGGCCGCTGCGCCGATGGCCGGCGCGCCCCGTACCACCATTGTGCGAATAGCCTCGGCCACCTGCGTATGGTCCGTGTATTCCACCAGCCGCAATTCCACAGGCAAGTAACGTTGGTCAATCATCCGGACTCGATTGTTGTACCATTCGACGGTGCGCACAGTCCCCCCCTTGTGTTACTTCGAGAACCTTACCGGATAGCCGAGGGCAATGCCCTCGGCTTCACTACCCGACATAGTAACTACTACTCAGGCTACTTCTGTTAGCGATTGAAATCGCCTCTGCTCACTACCCGACA
>CAZXVB010000172.1:0-6627 GCA_964643875.1 uncultured Anaerolineales bacterium
CTACCGTTCGTTTCGATTCTGTGGATCGCAGTCAGCATCGTTGTCATTGTATTTGGAGGATGTGCGGCCCCGGCTGCCACCCAGGAGCCAATCACTGTCGTTGGAGAGGAAATGGAAGTGGCGCCAGCAGCCACGGCCGCCTCTCTGGAGTCGTGGGACGGTGCTTACCCTTCCACCGGTGGACTGGTTCCCCCCAACGACCAGCCTTACCCCGATGTCTTCTTCGAAGAGTATGGCGTCAACCCATTCATTGATACAGAAGATGATCACTTTTCCACATTCGCCGTGGACGTAGATACCGCCTCGTACACCGTCATGCGCCGCTACGTCACCGACGGTTACCTGCCCCCCGATGAATCAGTGCGCGTTGAGGAATACGTCAATTACTTCGAACAGGAGTATGCTCCACCGACAGAAGGTGAGGGCGCTTTTGCCATCCACCTGGAAGGTGCTCCCTCTCCCTACGGCGGCGAGCGGTACTATCTGGTGCGGGTGGGACTGAAAGGGTATGAAATCCCGGCGGAATCCCGCCCTGATGCCGTGTTGACGTTCGTCATTGATGTTTCCGGTTCAATGGATATGGAGAACCGGCTGGGACTGGTCAAACAGGCGCTCCGGTTGTTGGTCGAACAACTTCGTCCCACCGACCGGGTGGGTATCGTCGTCTACGGCTCCAGCGGACGGGTAGTGTTGGAACATACGCCGGTGGCAGAGAGCGAGCAGATCCTGCGGGCTATCGAACAGTTGCGCCCGGAAGGCGCAACCAACGCTGAGGAGGGGTTGCTGATCGGGTATCGTATGGCCCAGATGGCCTTCGACGCGGAGGCAATCAATCGGGTGATCCTGTGTTCCGATGGTGTGGCCAACGTTGGACGAACCGGGCCGGACGCCATCCTGGAGCAGATCCGGGAATACGCGCAACAGGACATCTATCTGACCACGGTCGGCTTTGGGATGGGCAACTACAACGACATTCTGATGGAGCAATTGGCCGACAATGGAGATGGCTTCTACGCCTACGTGGATACCCTGAAGGAGGCCGAACGAGTCTTCGTCCACGATCTGACCTCCACCTTGCAGGTCATCGCCCGCGATGCCAAGGTGCAAGTGGATTTCAACCCGGCCGTGGTAAGCCGCTACCGTCTGATCGGCTATGAGAATCGAGATGTCGCCGACGAGGATTTCCGCAATGACGAAGTAGACGCCGGGGAGATTGGCGTAGGACACAGCGTCACCGCACTCTACGAGGTCAAATTCCATCCCGAAGCGGCGATGACTGAGCCGGCCATGACAGTCTACCTCCGTTATGAGGAGCCAGACACCGGTGAGGTGGTTGAGCTTTCTCGCGCCATCGCCTGGGCGGATTTCGCTCCCGCGTTTCAAGAAGCATCCATCCGCTTCCAATTGGATGCCGTGGTAGCCGAGTATGCGGAGATTCTTCGGGAGAGCTATTGGGCCAAAGGGTCGAGCTTGGAAGACGTGCTTCTACAGGCCCGGCGCATTGCGGAGTACCTGCCCCACGATCCAGACGTGGCGGAATTCGTGCGCCTGGTCGAGCAGGCCACTCAACTCGCTCAATAGCAAATATGGCCCTGAGGTGCATAAATGAAAGCGAAACATCCATACTTGACAGGGATCGTTGTGGTGGCCGCCATCGGTCTGCTGGTCGCTTGTGGTACCCAGCCTGCCATAACCAGCGTACCGGCCGAGGCGCCTATGGAAGTGGTAGAGACCACAGTGGAGACCCTGGAGCAGCCTCCGCTGCCACAGGAGGTGCAACCGTCACCGATGCCGACCGCCACTCCGCCCACTGCCGATGGCGTTGAACGGGTCAGCTACAGCACTACCTCGTCGAGTCGCCCGAACCGATTGATCGTCAAAAACGCTGAGTTGAAATTGCTGGTCACCGACACCGACATCGCTATAGACCTGGCTCTGCAGGTTGCCGCCGATTGTGGGGGGTACGTTGTCAGCTCGCGGGTGTGGTACGAGCAGTGGCAAGGGGAACACTACAAGTATGCCACAATCACACTCGGTGTCCCGGTGGACCAGTTTGAACGGGCGATGCGCCGACTACGTGGTTTGGCGCTCCGCGTGGTGGACGAAACCGCTGCCGGGCAGGACGTGACCGACGAGTACGTGGACCTTCAATCCCGGCTGGACAACCTGATCGCTACCCGCGACCGCATCCGAGAATTCCTGGAGCAGGCGCAGACCGTCGAGGAATCGCTACGGGTCAATGAGGAGCTGGCGGCGGTTGAGGAGCAGATCGAACAGCTGCAAGGGCGGATGAACTATCTCTTCGACCGGGCGACCTACTCCACTATCACGATATCGCTCACACCGGAGCTTCCACCGATCACGCCGACGCCCACACCGCCCCCCACGCCCACGCCGACCCCTCCACCGCCGTGGACTCCGGCCGAGACCGTTGAGCAGGCTGGCCGAACGCTGGGGGCCATTGTGCGGGTGCTCATCGAGATTTCCATCTGGATGGGGATCGTCGTCGCGCCGATAGTGGCTCCGCCAGGGCTGATTATCTGGATCATCCGCCGTCGCAAGAGAAGCTCGTAGGCAAAAAGAGGTGGAATGTACTGAGAGGGCTATCCTCCCGCAGGTTCCAATCCTGCGGGAGGGTCATTTGTCCTCTTCTTCCTCAACCAATTCACATACCTCGAAAGCCAGTTCGGGACGCCGATGTCCCTGCACTTGAATGCTGCCCACTGGTCGGGCAATGATCTGATCCTGCACTCGTTTATAGGCTGCTTCGCTGATGAGAACCTGTCCGGGCGCAGCGATGTCGGACAGACGAGCGGATAAATTGACACAGTCGCCGATGGCGGTAAAGTTGTGCAACACGGCGGAACCGATATTGCCGATCACAGCATCCCCCACGGTGATGCCAATGCCAAAGTGGAGCCGTTCCTGCTCGTCCACCTGTTGGTGATGTTCCTGTACGGCGCGTTGAGTGGCCAATGCGGCCCGAATTGCACGCATCACGTGGTCGAGTTGGGAAATCGGGGCGTTGAAGATCGCCATCGCAGCGTCTCCCACGAACTTGTCCAACGTGCCACCATGCGCCAGTATGGCCCCGGTCACCAGCGTCAGGTGCTTGTTCAGCACTTTGATCTGGAACTCCGGCGTCGTGTTCTCGCTAAAGGCTGTGAAACCGCGAATATCGGCGTAGAAACTGGTCACCTCGCGACGAATGCCCCCCAACCGAACTGCATCAGGATTAGAAAGCATCTGCTCGACGATCGCGGGCGATACGTACCGCTCGAAAGTTTCCCGGATGCGGCGAGCACGGGCCTCCAACTGACGGCGTTCCGTCAGATCATCCACCACAATTGCCACCCCGGTGACCTTCCCGTGCTTGTTTTCCAGCGGGGAAAGCTTCACCCGTAGCCAGATCGCCCCGCGGTCTGGTAAGGTGGGCTGGGTCTCGTATGTGATCGTATCCACTTGCCGCCGTTTGATGACTTCCAACAATGCCTGGAGATCGTCTCCCAGCGGACGTAACACCTGTTGGGAGAACTGATTCTGAGCCTCGTCGGGATGAATCCCCAGAATCGCGGACGCTGCCTGGTTGAACAAGACGATCCGATTGTGGACATTGGTTGTAATGATGCCAGTGCCCAAGCTACTGAACACGTCCTCCATTCGGTCTCGCTCTTCGTGGCAGAGCGTTAACTCGTGACGTAAACGGGCGAACAGACGCCCGTTCTCCACCGCTAGTGCCGACCGCCTCCCCAATTCCGTTAGAAAGGCCAATTCGTCGTCTGTATACGGTTCTGCAGTTCGTTTTGGCCCCAGGGCCAACCAGCCGCTCAAATGGCCTCGGGCGCAAAAGGGCACATAGACGATCGCCCCAATCGCCTCCATATATTTCCATTCCATATCCCAGCGACGATACTGGGATGTGGGCGCATCGCTGTGGAAGACTCGGTCGGGAGAAAGGTGGAGAGCTTCTGGGTGTTCCTGTAACCACATGGCCAATGGGCCAGCAGGAATCAACAGGATCGGATTTGAGAAGGTATTTTTCGATCTCTGGAAGTCAATCGGCCACCCGACATAACATTGTTGCTCATCGTCGTAGAGGCAGGCCCATTGGTGGGTAGGGGATACGACCTGGGAAATTCGCCGGCTGATTACCTCCAATATAGTATCCAGATCCGTTGACTGGGCGAGTTCTTGTTCTAACGAGCAAGGTGCAATTTCGGTTCCCTGCTCCACACTATCTTCTTGCAGACGGGAACGCTGCGAATCGGTTACTTGTGGATCGTTTGTTGGGATGTGCCGCCGCGGCGTCATTTCTCTATCCTACCATCGCTGCTTGCTCATACTGTTACGGGGATAACAGCTTCTCCAACAAAGCGGGGGATCTCAGCGGTTTCTTTGGGAACCGCCGTGACCTCTCCATCCTGGTGAAAAACGACGTGGTGAGGAATCGCCTGCTGTTATCACCATAATCGTTTGTCCCCTGTGCTGCCCTACCTCTCGCTCCCACGCAGGGCGTGGGGACGTTACGAAGTGGTCATAGTAACTCTTCTTCGGAAAGACGGCCATCCGGCAGACGGGCGCCTGTCAATGATCGTACTTCGCTCAACTGCTCACCGGTGATCTGGACGTGATACAGGTCGGCTTCGCGCAGATCCGCCTGAAACAGGATCGCCCCGGTCAGGTTTGCATACTGCAGATCCGCTTTGCGGAGGTCAGCTGCACTCAGATCCGCATTGGTCAGATTGGCCCTTACCAGAGAAGCCCGCGCTAGTTTGGCCTGAAAGAGAAAGGCTTGTTCCAGATTCGCCTCGTTCAAGTTTGCACCGGTCAGGTTAGTGCCGACCATTGTGGCATTGCTCAAGTCCGCCTCGACAGGATCGGAGCCACTCATATCTGCTCCGTTCAGCCGTGCTCCGCTCAAGTTTACCGCTCGCAAATTCGTGCCCCGCAAACAAGCATTGCTTAGGTTCGCCTGCTCCAAATTGGCTCCTCTCAAATCGTTGGCCCGCAAGTTGGCCCCGGTCAGATCGACGCCGGAAAAATCTCGTTCCCCACCTCGGTATCGAGCGATCAATTCGCGTCCATCCACATTCATACTCCATCTTTAGCCTCTCTACATTTGAGGCCAATCAAGCATCAATACTTCCAGGACGAGGCGTGGATTGGCGTTCTGGCCCAGCCGCTCCGACGCCTGACGGAGAGCTTGAAGCATAGCCGCGCTCTGCTCAATGCCAAACCACTGGGCGTGGCGTTCGAGTTGGGACAAACGGTCCACATTAGTCACAGGAACGTTGGCCTGACTCGCCAGCAGCATGACATCACGCCACCATCCAATCCACAGATCCAGTGTTTCTTGCACAGCGACCGGGTCCCTGCTCAGTTCGAAGGCGTACTGGAACCGCTCGACGTGGGACGCTGACAAAAGTTCAACGAGATCCTCCAACCGCCGATCCCGGTTTCGATACATTGAGGGGACCTTGTTCTCGTTTCCATTTTCGCTCCCAGGCCCAAGGGCCTGTACCGCCCACTCCAATCGTCCGCCCGAAAGATGCGCCAGGAGTTCCGCCTGCTCCGGAGACACCTGCCAATGTTTGCGGAGAGATTCTTCCGCCCGCCGGATGGGTAAGGGCCGCAGAGGGATCTGCTGACAACGAGAGACAATCGTGGGCAGGAGGAAATCTGCGTCGGTAGTCAGCACTACGATAACGACGTAAGGCGGAGGCTCTTCCAGCGTTTTGAGCAATGCATTGGAAGCCGATTGCGTGGCTTCCTCGAATCGCTGCAAGATAGCGACCCGGTATTTCCCTTCCCCAGGAGTGAGTGCGAGCTGCCGTTGGAGTTCCCGCACCTGGTCAATCTTGAGGGCTGCCCCGACTCGTTCCGAAGACACGATGTGCAGATCGGGATGATTTTGAGAGGCCACCAAACGACAGGCCCGACATACCCCACATGGGGGTGTGTCCTCTGTACAAAGAAGCGCCGCTGCCAAAGTGCGTGCTAGTGTGAACTTCCCCACACCGTACGGCCCGGTGATGAGGTAAGCGTGGGACACCGTGCGCGTAGCGACAGCCCGTTGCAAGACCTGGGCAGCCCAGTGATGCCCCCAACGGTCGGCAATGGTATTCCAATTGGTATATTGTTCGCTTTCACTATCCGACATATTGATCGGTAACCCTCCCGCAGGTTTGAAATTACGTCAGTTGCAGAAGCCGCCCGCAAACCCCCGTCCTTCACTCCTCCCCCTGTACGCAGGGGCAGTACAGAAGGATCGACTGAGTAGTAACGAACATTGTAACATAACGGGGAAAGCTTGCAAAATCAGACAGAGATGGTATAATCTAGCCGATTCGGGCGGTTAGCTCAGATGGCCAGAGCGCCACGTTGACATCGTGGAGGTCACAAGTTCAAGTCTTGTACCGCCCATTTTGGTTTCCTTTCATCAGCCACCTCTTGGCTTCTTCCCTGCTTAGTTGCATCTCGAAGACCATTGTGAGTTATTTTCACCCCCCGACATTTTGATCGGTAATCATCCCGCAGGAAAATAACGTCAATTGTAACTACCTTGACAATGGCACATTCGCTTAATGACGCCGGATTTGCCCCTTAACGTTAGGCGAGGTCTCCTGA
>CAZXVB010000173.1:0-6594 GCA_964643875.1 uncultured Anaerolineales bacterium
AGGCCGACGCGCGGCGCAAAGCGCCCAAAGAGGCCGATTTCAATCGGGCGGCATCTGCGGGAGGGTTGCCCTAATCGCTCTGCACACAAGTGGAGAAGGCCCGTCGAAAGGAGGCGACATACACATGACGCAAGAAACACCCCGTTCCCAAACCCAAACCCTGATTACCCATGCTCGTCTGGCTACGCTGGGCGAATCCCCCCAACTGTTCGAGGACGGTGCCCTTCTCATCGAAGGAGAGACGATCGCCGCCATCGGCACGACTGCTGAATTGAGCACCCGCTATCCGGCCGCCGAGCGCTGGGATGCCCACGGGCAATTGGTGCTTCCTGCTGCCATCTGCGCCCATACGCACTTCTACGGTGCTTTCGCCCGTGGGATGGCTATCCCCGGCGAGCCGGCCGCCAACTTCCCCCAAATCCTGGAGCGGTTGTGGTGGCGGTTGGACAAAGCTCTCACGCTGGAGGACGTGAAGTACTCGGCACTGGTTTGCCTGGTGGACGCCGTTCGCCATGGCACGACCACCCTCATAGACCACCATGCCAGTCCCAACGCTATCGAAGGCTCCCTCGATTTGATCGCCGAGGCGGTTACCCAGGCTGGCCTACGGGCCAGCTTGTGTTACGAAGTGACCGACCGAGATGGGCCGGAGCGTGCCCGGGCCGGTATCGCCGAAAATGTGCGCTTTGCCCGGCGATTGCTTACCGCCCCAGACAGCGCCCCCCATTTGGGGGCCTCCTTCGGCCTGCACGCCTCCCTCACACTCTCCGACGAGACGCTGGCCGATTGCGTCGCTGCGGCCCGAGAGCTGGGGATCGGCTTCCACGTGCACGTGGCCGAAGACGTCGCCGATCAGGATGATGCGCTGCAGAAGGCCGGCCGGCGCGTTGTCCAGCGTTTCCACGAAGCCGGTATCCTGGGGCCGAACACCCTTGCCATCCACTGCGTGCACGTGGATGATGACGAGATCGCGCGCCTGACGGAGACCGGTACCTGGGTTACCCACCAACCCCGCTCGAATATGAATAACGGCGTCGGCGTCGCCCCTGTAGAACAAATGATCCGAGCGGGTATCCGTGTGGGCCTGGGAAACGATGGCTTTTCCAACCAGATGTTCGCCGAAATGAAAGCTGCCTATCTGGTGCACAAACTGGTCCAACGCGACCCGCGTGCCATGCCCGGCGATCTGGTCATCCGCATAGCGTATGCTCACAATGCCCAACTGGCGCGCATCTTCTGGCCAGAGTTAACGATAGGGGAATTGAGCGTAGGGGCAGCGGCGGACCTGGTTTTCCTGGACTACCACCCGACCACGCCCCTGACGGAGGGGAACCTACCCTGGCACCTGCTGTTTGGGGTGGAGGCTTCGGCTGTGACGGCCACGGTCTGTGCCGGGCAGGTTTTGATGCGAGACCGAAAGCTGCTGACCCTGGACGAAGAGGAGATCACGGCCCGTTCTCGCGAGTTGGCGGCTAAAGTGTGGGAACGGTTGGAATAAAGGTACTGTGCGTGAATGGATGAGCGCCCTCCCGCAGACCAGCAGCCTGCGGGAGGGTGATGTTCGTTACACGGCAGTCACACGGCCTTTACACAGTAATCACTTTGGGGATCACCAACGGACGGCTGCGGGTTTCCTGATAGAGGAAATCGGAGAGTCGGTTTTTAAGTTGACGTTCGACTTCTTCGATCGGAGTGCCGGGACGGCTTGCCCCCACTACTGTGCGGATCACTTTTTTGGCCTTGGAAAGCAGCTCATCCGACTCAGGCAGGTATATGAACCCCCGCGTGACAATCTCGGGGGAGGCGACTATCTGTCCCTTATCCTGATCATACGGCACGATCGCCGTCACGAACCCGTTGCGCCCCAGTTCTTCCCGCTCCCGCATCACCCGGGGGCCGATTCCCCCCACCCGCGCACCATCCACGAACACATACCCTCCGGGCACCCGCTCGCCGATCTCCAGTTTATCCCCCAGCGTCAACACGTATCCGTTTTCTACAGCGGCGATGTGTTCGTCTGGAATATCCAACTGACGAGCGATCTTGGCGTGTTGTTTCAAGTGACGCAATTCCCCGTGGATGGGGATGAAGAAGCGCGGTTGGACGATGTTGATCAATAGTTTCTGTTCCTCCTGGCTGGCGTGGCCCGAAACGTGCACCGACGCCAGAGGATCATAAAAGACATCCGCCCCTTTTTGGAAGAGCCGGTTGATCACCCGATGGATCAACTCCTCGTTCCCCGGGATGGTGTGCGAGGAGAGCACTACCGTGTCTCCTTCCTGGATACGCAGGGTCGAATGACGACCGGTGGCCAGCCGCCCCAACACGGCCGTCGGCTCCCCCTGGGCGCCGGTGGCCATAATAACCGTCTTCCGAGGCGGGATGTGCTGCGCTTCTGCCAGTGAGATCAACATATTGTCGGGGATATCCAGATACCCCAGTTCGCGAGCCATCTTCGTATTGTCGGCCATTGTCCGACCGGCGATGGCGATCTTGCGGCCATGCTCGGCGGCCACGTCCACGACTTGTTGAATCCGGGAAATGAGGGAGGCGAAGGTAGCCACGATCACCCGGCCGGGAGCATTCCGCATCACCTGATGGAAGGCATCGTTCAGCACCTGCTCCGACTGGGTATGCCCTGGCCGGTCCGCGTTGGTGCTATCCGAAAGCAACGCCAATACGCCCCGCCCGCTGAACTCGGCCAGCCGGGCGTAATCGGTTGGCCAGCCATCCACCGGCGTGTGATCGAACTTGAAGTCGCCGCTGTGCACGATCAGGCCGGCCGGCGTCGTGATGCCCAATCCCACTCCATCGGGGATGGAATGGCACACGTGATACGGCTCCACAGTGAACGGCCCGATGCGAATCTCATCTCCTGGTGAAAAGGTGTAGAGCGTTGGCGACTCCGATAGATGACGCCGGCGGAGTTTGACCTCGATCAATCCCCGCGTCAGGCGGGTGGCGTAGACCGGTACGTTGAACTCCTCCAAAAAATGGGGCAATGCGCCGATGTGGTCTTCGTGGCCGTGGGTGATCACCACCGCCCGGATGAATGCCTGTTTGTCACGCAAGTAGCTCCAATCGGGAATGATGTAGTCGATCCCCAGCATATCCGATTCGGGGAACATAATCCCCGCATCAATGATCAGGATATTACGGCCATATTCGATGGCCAGCATATTCTTGCCCACTTCCCCCAATCCCCCCAGAGGGATGATCCGTAATTTCTCCATTATTGCTCTTCCTTCCTATCAAGCCTATCAAGCACCTGTGCTCTGGTTCAATAGCGTCCGAACCTGCGCTTCGGCGTTATACGAACTGCGTACGAGCGGACCGCTCTCAACCCATCGGAAACCCATAGCGTACCCGCGTTCCCGAAACATATCAAACTCCTCCGGCGTGTAGTAGCGGGCAATGGGCAGATGTTCCCTGGTGGGTTGCAGATACTGTCCAATGGTCAAGATATCCACCTCCACCTGACGAAGGTCGTGCATCACGGCCAGGACCTCGTCCACCGTTTCTCCCAGACCGACCATCAAGCCGCTTTTGGTGATCGCTGGCGGCCACAGCCGCTTGGCGTTGGTCAGGACCGCCAGCGACCACTCGTAACGACATTGGGGTTGGACGGTGCGAAAGAGGCGCGGGACTGTTTCTACGTTGTGGTTCAGAACGTCTGGGCGGGCATCCATCACCACTGCCAGGTCTTCGATCCGCCCCCGGAAGTCTGGAATCAGCACCTCTACGGTGCAGGCCGGTCGGGTCTGCTCCGGTACATCGGCATCAGTGACGCGGGTGACGTGGTGGATGGCGCGAATGGCACGAATGACGTCCGCAAAGACAGAAGCTCCTCCGTCGGGCAGATCATCCCGATCCACCGAGGTGATGACGGCATGTTGCAGGCCCATCGCCTGCACGGCCTGGGCGACCAGCATCGGCTCATCCGGGTCCGGCGGCGCCGGCCGGCCGGTCCGCACATTGCAAAAGCGACAATTGCGCGTACAGGTATCCCCCAAAATGAGGAAGGTAGCCGTTCGATGTCCCCAACACTCGCCGATGTTGGGGCAATGCGCCTCTTCACATACCGTGTGCAAACTCTTGCTGCGCATCAGCCGTTTGAGCCAGTGATATGACTCGCCCGTCCGTGGAGGAACCCGCAACCAGGGCGGGCGACGCCGCGGACGACCAGTTCCCATCGCGGAGATGACCCGCCGGGGCTGCTCTCCCACCGCAGCGCTTCTTTCCTCGTCGCCTGTGGCACAGTCAGAGGAGCGGCTATCTCCGACTTTTGCACTGTGGTTACACATCTCAAATAACCTCCATCCACCGGATTTGCCGGCACTCGAACGTCGCCAGGCGGTCGAATCCAGCCGCCTGTGCTATAGCCAGGGCCACATCGAAATCCGCTCCAATGTCCCTGGCCGTGTGGGCATCGGAACCGAAGGTCAGGATCTCTCCCCCTAGCTCTCGATACCATTGCAATATCTCCAGCGAGGGGCACGGCTCCGGCTGACCGCGTCGCAATGGAGACGTGTTGATCTCCAACCCCTTTCCACGCTCCACCAGAGAACGCAGGGCCGTGCGGATCAGATCGGCATACGGCCCCGGCCCATCGTAAGGGAGGTGATACTTGCGGGCATCCCGTTTGATCAGGTCAAGGTGCCCCAGTATGTCGAACTCCCCATCGGCGGCCAGACGAACTACTTGCTGGAAGTACGCTTCACAGGCGCGGCGCATCGGTTGCTCGAAGAATGGCCGCTTCCATGCCGGTTGCATCCCATCGGCGTAGTGCGCTGAACCGATGACGTAGTCGAATGGACCGACCGACAAGATCGCCTGAGTCTCGGAGGGGAACAGGTGGGGTTCTCCCGCTTCGATCCCAGCCCGGATCGTCAGACGGTCGGCGTACCGTGCCCGGCATTGCTCTATGGCTGCCAGGTATTCGAGCGGGCGAAAGTAGCCCGGTGGATCGGCCGGTCCAAAATCCAGGTGATCGGTAAAGGCCACTTCGGCGATCCCCTGGGTGATAGCGGCTTCACAGGCCGCGCTCATCACCGTTTCGCTATCGCAGGAGAAACGGGTGTGTACGTGATAATCAGCGAGTACCGTAGGCATATCTCCTTGAACTCCGTTACTCCGCTGGCGGCAGGTGAATCGCCTGGCCGAACACGGCATGGGCCGCTTCCATCAACACTTCGCTCAGGGTGGGATGTGCATGGACTGTGCGGGCGATCTCCTCCGGCGACCGATCCCACCAAGCCGCCAGCACCAGCTCCGGCAACAGCTCGGTCACCTCCGGCCCTACCAGACTGGCCCCCAGCAACCGATGGTGGGCGGCGTCGGCCACGATCTTGACGAAGCCGGCATTCTCCCCCAGGCCGAGTGCCTTTCCATTGGGGAGGAAGGGGAACTTCCCCACGGCCACCGAGTACCCCCGTTCGCGAGCCTGTGCCTCGGTCAGGCCAAAACTGGCCACCTGAGGATGGCAATAGGTGCAACGCGGCATCATTTCATAGTTCAGGGGTCTCGTCTCGACCCCGGCAATCGTTTCGGCCGCCACAATGCCCTGGGCAGAAGCGACGTGGGCCAGCGCCAGCTTGCCCGTCACATCGCCAATAGCATAGATGCCGGGTACATTGGTGCGCATTCCGTCATCCACGACGATGAACCCGCGCTCTATCTGCACCCCCAGGGCCTCTAGCCCCAGGTTCTCGCTGTTGGGGCGGATACCGATGGCGATCAGCGACCGTTCGGCCGATAACACCTGCTCGTGCAGCCCCTTTTTATCCTCGGTGACCACGTGCACCCGCACGCCATCATTGGTCGTTTCTACCCCCTGGACGCGCGTTCCGGTCAGCAAGGTGACCTTCCGCCGCTTGAAGGCCCGCGCCACCTCGGCGCTGACCTCCTCGTCCTCCAGCGGGACGACGCGGGGCAGCATCTCCACCACAGTCACCTGCGCGCCATACGTGCTCCAGACGTGGGCAAACTCCATACCGATGGGGCCGGCTCCCACGATGACCACGGAGGCCGGCAACGTCCGTAGACAGATCGCTTGTCGGTAGGTCATCACCCGCTCGCCGTCTACTGTCACGCCGGGGATAGTGCGGGCGCGACCGCCGGTGGCAATGATCACGTGCCGAGTATTGACTACCCGGCTTCCCCCGTCCTCCAGACGAACGGCGATGGTCGTCGGACCATCGAGCCGGGCCGTCCCGGCGATCACCTCGATGCCATACCGGCTCATCAACAACCCCACACCCTTGACCAACCGGCCGGATACTTTGCGGCTGCGGTCCACCGCCGCGCCATAGTCGGCCTCGAAACCGGTGACGGTGAAACCGAACTCTTTGCCACGCCCCAGCATGGATATGACTTCCGCGTTCCGCAAAAGTGCCTTGGTGGGAATGCATCCCCAGTTGAGGCATACCCCGCCCAAATGCTCTTTTTCGATTAGAGCAACCTTCAGGTCCAGTTGGGCAGCCCGAATAGCAGCCACATATCCACCGGGGCCTCCACCAATGATGGCAACGTCATACATTGTGCTGTTCATAGCGACCTCCTGTAATCATCGTAACACTTTCCTACGCTCTCCTC
>CAZXVB010000174.1:0-6558 GCA_964643875.1 uncultured Anaerolineales bacterium
GTTCAAACAGTCGCCGGGGCGCCTGCGACGCACTTTCTGACACGGGGAAAGGTTATGTCTACCTGGAATACCGCAGCAATCCGACAGTTGCTTAGAGAAGGCTTCAGCGACCAGGAACTCAAAACTCTAGCCTTCGATCATTTTCACCCGCTCTACAACGAGTTGAGCAGTGGAATGGGAAAAGGGGAAATCATCCAGCGCCTGATTGCGTATTGTGACCGCACCGAGCAGATGGAAACCCTGCTGACATGGGCAGCTAAGGAGAACCCCCGCAAATATGCGCGGTTTGGGCCTTACAGACGGGAAGTACCATCGCCTCCCCCGCAGAGAGGGCCGAAGGGAACCGGCGATCCGGACCATTCCGTTCCTGGTAAACACTACGGCACCGGCCATAGGTGGGCGGTGTTGATCGGCGTCAACGAATATCAGGATTGGGCTAACTACGGTCGCCTGAAGGTATGTGTGCGGGATGTGGAGGCCATCCGGGAACAGCTCATCGCGGGGGGATTCGAGCCGGAGCGCATCCGTATGTTGACCGATCACACACCGGATGCACTGCCGACCCGCGCCAACGTCCTGGTCGCGCTCAAGGCCGTGGCCGATGCGACCGAGCCGGACGATCTGTTACTCTTCTACTACAGCGGTCACGGAGATGAGGACGGGGGCCAGTCCTACCTGGTGGCACGGGATGGGCGCCGCCTGGTATTGGCCGACACGGCCATACCCATCTCGCGGGTTAAAGAGATCATCCAAGAAGCTCCCGCCCGCGCTAAAGTGATCGTCCTGGATGCCTGTCACTCGGGGGCGGACATTGGGGGCAAAGGCCCTCGCGCTATGTCGCCGGCGTTCATTCGGCGCGTCTTCGAACAGGCCCGGGGGATAGCCATCCTCTCCTCGTGTGAACAGAATCAATTGAGCTACGAGTGGCAGGAAAACGAGCGGAGCGTCTTCACTCATTACCTGATCGAGGCCCTGTCCGGTCAGGCCGACCGGGACGGCAAAGGGTTCGTCACCGTACAAGACGCCAGTCGCCACGTCGTCAACGGCGTCAAGTTGTGGGCCAGCCAAAGGGACCTCGTCCAGACCCCAACGCTAGAGTATCGCGTTGCCGGGGACATCATCCTCACGCGCTGTACTCCGTAGCACGATGACCACAGGGAGAGGTGATGTACCTGTACGGCCTCCCGGCTTACGCTCCCAACAATTGACGAAGCGCCTGCCGCTCCTCGGGGCGGAACTGACGCAGTACCTGCTCATCCCCGGCCCGAATCGCCCGCCCCAACTCCGAGCGGCGAAAAGCAGCCAAATCTTCCTCGAAAGGCGTTCCTACGGAATGCTCGTGAACGATGTTGCCGTCTCGCATCACCAGGATGCGGTCCGTCTGACGTGCTACGGCCGGATCGTGGGTGACGACGATGAAGGTCGTGCCCAGCTCCCGGTTGAGGCGGTGCATCAAGGCGATCACCTCTGTACCGCTGTGTGAGTCCAGGTTACCGGTCGGTTCATCGGCCAGGACAAGGGCCGGCCGATTGGCCAACGACCGGGCGATGGCCACACGCTGGCGCTCACCGCCGGAAAGCTGATTCGGCAGATGGTTCATTCGCTCAGCTAGCCCCACCAACTCCAACAACTCCTCGGCCCGCCGCCGCCGCGCAGAAGCACGGATGTGTTGCCCACGCATAGGCACTTCGACGTTCTCCCGGGCCGTCAACGTAGGGATCAGATTATGCATCTGGAAAATGAACCCTACAGTGCGCGCCCGGAACGTATCTATATCTCGAATCTGCCTTACATCCTGTCCATTGACGATCACTGTGCCGCCGGTAGGTTGATCCAGAGCACCGATCATATTTAGCAGGGTGGATTTGCCCGAACCGGACGGCCCCATCACAGAGACGAATTCCCCGCGTGCGACGCGCATATTCACCCCATCCAGCGCCCGCACCTGAGCACCATCGCCATACACTTTAACCAGGTCGCGCGTCTCGACGATCCACTCCTGACCTTCAGACATTCCATTGTGAGCCATGGCCTATTCACCCGTCTCGATATCCACAAAGGCCGTCATTCCCCACCGCAGGCGTGAGTCCAGGTCGTCCAATTCGATGATCGCGGTATAACTGACCCCGCCGCCGCCCGGCGCTGCCATCGGTGAAATGCGTGTAACGCGCCCCCTGAACGTTCGGTCGGGGATGCCATCAAACGTCACGGTCACCCGTTGACCAATGGAGACCTTGGGGACATCAATCTCATCCAGATCGGTCGTTTCCACCCGCAAAGTGTTCAAATCTCCCATCGTCACCACCGGCTGACCGGGAGCGATGGACTCACCAAGGCGCACGTGGACGGCCCCCACGGTACCGGCCCAGGGCGCTCGAATCTCACACCGCTGACGGGCGACCCGTGCAGCCTCCAAAGCCGCTTCGGCCTGGGTGACGGCGGCCTGGGCCACTGCGATCTCCTCTTTGGTTGCCCCGGCTTGCAACTGCCGCAGTTGGGCTTGAGCAATCGCATACTGTGCCTCGGCGGCGGCGATGCCCGTCTGGGCCACCCGCACCTCGTGGTACGGGCCAGCCTTCAGTCGGGCCAGGCGGGCTTGAGCTGCCTCCAGCGCCTCCTCAGCAGCCCGCAATTGGAGAATGGCCTCCTCTTCCATCCATCCGTGTATCGCCCCTTTGATCTGATCGTAGCGGTCCTCGGCGGCCTTACGGGCCAACTCTGCGGAGACCACTTCCGCTTCAGCAGCGGCGATGTCGGCCTCTGTCACCCCGCCGGCGGCCTGATCCCGCTGAGCCTGCGCCTGGTCCACGGCCGCTTTGGCCGCCGCCACTTGAGCTTCCGCCACGGAGATATCCTCCGCACGCGGACCGGCTTTGAGTAACGCCAGTTGAGCCTGAGCGGCCTCCAGAGCCGCCTCGGCCTGCCGGACAGCCAGGTCGGCGTCGGTGGTGTCGAGCCGGACCAACAAGTCCCCTTCGGCGACCATACTCCCCGGTTCGACCGCCACCTCCACCACCATCCCCCCCTGTTGGGTGCTGACCGTTGCCCATACCGCCGGCACGATCTCTCCGCTCACAGAAATGACCGGTGTGAAATCCATTTCTGCCTCCAGGGTTGGCGTTTCCTCCGGCGCTCCGCCACAACCGGCCAACACGACACTCAACACGATCACCCCGGACAAAACGAGTCTTTTCATTGGCTTCATTGTCACCACCTCCATATGCCCATCATTTGCTACTCGTAGCGCAACGCTTCCACCGGCCGCATGCGCGTGGCCCGCCACGCCGGATACAACCCACCCAACACGCCGGCCACTAACGCGATCACGACGGCCTGCACGAACAACATTGGCTCATAACACACTGATATCATTCCATTTATGATCGGTATCTGCTGTATTCCCCATGCCAGACCCATTCCCAGCAGAATGCCGCCGGCCCATCCCAGCAAGCCCAACACCAGCGATTCCCGCAAAATCATCTCCAACACCTGTCGGCGACGCCAACCCAACGCCCGCAGCACCCCGATCTCGCGCGTCCGCTCCAACACACTCATCAACATCGTGTTCAACATGCCCACCACACCGATAAAGATCGCTAAGAACGAAACCTGAGTGACCATCTGATTGCCAGTCTTCATATCCGGCATCATCTCGACGAACTCGGAAGAGATGGAACATTGGATCTCTGGAAAATGCTCGTTCAAATAATCCCGCATCATTTCCGCCTCTTCGAGCGAAGTAGTACGCAGTTTGATAGCATACCAGGTCACCTGGTGAGGCTTTCCGGCCAGGGCCTGAGCTTCGCGCAGACCGATGACCACACTGCTATCCTCGAAGCTGACGCCGGTTTCGAAAATCCCCACCACCCGGAAGTTGCTCTCCGCCAGACGCAGTGTATCGCCCACTTCCAATCCCATCACCTCCGCCATCCGCCGTCCGACGATAGCCTGGCGACCGGCCACCAACGGCGATCCTTCAACAACGTGAAAGTGGCGAATGGCAAACTCGCGAGGATGATATCCAAAGACGATCAACAGGGGATTCTCCTCGGTGCTGGCGACGGTGATAACCACGCCGGAGATCGCTTCTACCTGGGGTAGAGCTGCAATGCGCGCCCCCACCCGCTGATCAATGGCACTGTAGCTCGTATCGGAGACATCCGCCTCAATGGCTAACAAGTCTGTCTGGCCACTGGTCATCATCTCGGTAAGTAGATCGGTCATCCCGCCCATAATTCCCCCCAGGGCAACAATGGTGGCGATACTGATCCCAATCCCCAACAGAGTCAACGTCGTGCGCGTGCGCCGTCTCCAAAGATTACGGGCAACCATCCCCGGCAATAGACGGGGCACACGCGGTTCCCGTCCTCCCTCATAGTGCAGCGCCTCCAGGGGCAACAGGCGGCCGGCCTGCCATGCCGGGTAAGCTCCTCCCACCAGCCCCATCACCGCTATCGTGATGATGGCCCGGGTGAAAAGCTGGGGAGAAAACTGCACCCCCAACATACCAAAATAGGGGATGGAACCGCCCACCAAATAGACCGCGGCCACACCCAGGATGATGCCCACCAATCCACCCAAGAGAGAAAGAAGCAGCGACTCCCCCAAAATAAGGCGCAGCACCTGCCCCTTGCGCCATCCCAAGGCCCGCAACAACCCGATCTCTCGCGTGCGCTCGAAGACCGACATCCACAACGTATTGGTCATAATGACGCCGCCGATGATGACCGCCAACCCGGCCACGCCCCAGGCGAACCCTTCCAGCACCTCGATCATCATCTGTCGGTCGGCGAAGTCGGATGTGGTAGAAAGCGTCAAATCAGAGAAATGGCGTTCCATTCGCATCCGCAGCCGACCCTCATCAGAAGAATCGCGCAGCCGGATGTAGAACATCGAAGCCCGGCGTGGCTGTAACAGGAGATTCTGAGCATCCTGAAGGGAGATCACCGCTCCTCCCTCTTCAAAAGCATCTCCAGTTTCGTAGATCCCGACGATGCGGAACGTACCGCCGGTGACACGGAACATATCGCCCACTGACTTTCCCATACTCTGGGCCGCGCTCTGCCCCAGGATGAGCGGTCGGCCACGCACATTATGGGCCTCGGTCAACCCTTGCCCTTCAACAATGCGGAAGTGAGCGATGGCGAACCCCTGCGGGTCGTAGCCGAAAATGAAGAAGTAAGGCGCATCCTCGGCCTGGACGTTACCCATCAGCATCCCGTCCACGTCGGCCACCTCCGGCCATGCCAGCACCTGCTCGGCGACTGTCTCCTCCACGCCACCCAGCGTGATGTCCATCGCGTTTTTGGGAAATAGCACCAGGTCGGCCTGACTGCCCTCGGTCACGGCGGAGTACCCGGCCCGCATCCCCTCGGCCATCGCCCCCAGTGCGACGATGGAGGCCACGCCAATGGAGATACCCACCAGTGTGAGAATAGTACGGCCTTTACGTCGGAAAAGGTTCTTGAAGATCATCTACTACCCCCATCACTTTCTCCCGACACATACGGCGCACCCAAATACTCGAAATGCTCCAGACAGAGAGCATAGGCCTCCTGTTTGATCTATCCGGCCCGCCTCTTCCAGTTTCCCATTTCAGTTATTCGAGATGGCTCTCCAGCGCCTGGGCAAACAACTCCCGGTCCTCTTCCTGGATGATCTCCAAAGCCTGATCCCCCAGCAGAGCCAGAATTTGGGGAAGATACAAATCTGTTCGCAAATGATGCTCAGCGATGAAGACGAGTAGAGGGCTGCTGGTCCAGGAGGCGCGTGCGTGCGCCACAGTCACCCACTCTCCAATCAGTACTTCCTGGCCATCAACGACCAAGATCAACCCCAGCCCCCCCGCTTGGCCGAGGGCCTCCTTGGATATCGGAGCAACAACCACCTGACCACCTGGCAGATCAACCTTGTCAGTAGTATAAAGCACTACCCGTACTTTCCGCCCTACGGCCTTCTCCAATGCAGGCCGTAAATCGAGAAATGTGGTCGGTAAAAACGCTAGATAGATCCGGTTTTTTGCCCGGTCAATCATCTCCTCCGCTTTGGCCAGGATGTTCTCGTGCCCCTCGATGTTCCACACGTACTCCAGGTTGGGAGCTGTCATCAAATAGGCCAGGTCGTTTTTCAAGGTAGTAATCAACCTGGTCTGCTCTTCGAGAATCTGATCCAGAAATTCATCCGCCGGTACTGGGGCATACTGTGTGGAGCCACCCTTGCGGAGTGTCATTGCAGCCCCACGCGCAGTGAGTTTCCCCAACACTTCATAGATCATCGAACGGGGTACGCCGGACAACTTGGAAAGTTGATATCCTGTGACCGGGCTTTCCCGCAACAGAGCCAGGTAGGCTTTGGCCTCGTATTCCGAGAAGCCAATTTGCACCAATTTGTCTATTGGATCTCGATTCATATATCTCTTCCTATTGCGTCTCTTAGTGGTTATGCATATAATTGAGAGGTTAGTGTTATAACCACTACAATTATATTTACATCCGCGTTTTTTGTCAAGGGAAAGAGAGAGATGAGTAGTCCCCAGGGCAATAGCTCAAAAGTTACTAC
>CAZXVB010000175.1:0-6547 GCA_964643875.1 uncultured Anaerolineales bacterium
AACCGGTTATGGTCGGTTTTCTAGCCCGTAGGAGGTGGGTATGTATTCATCACCATGGTCCAGGGTACAGCCGTGCATAGGGAGCATAGTACTTTGTCGTCCCATACTATTTTGCTGATAGAAGGTCGGAAGGCAACCTCGGAACGTTGGGCGTCGGCGCTTGACGATGTGGGCAAATTCAATATCATCACAGCGCATACGCGCCGGGAAGCCCTGGCAAAGATTGAAGAAATATCACCGAGCGTCATCGTACTGGATTCGACTTCCGTGCGATTTAGTAGTCGGCGTTTCTGTCGGACTCTCCAAGAGGCGGAGTACGGCATCCCTGTGCTAATGCTTTTGAACAAAGAAGATAAAATTGATCCCAGTATCGGTGTGCGGGCACATCTACGGTATCCTTTTTCCGGCGCCAAATTGCTCCGTCGTATCGAGCGACTGCTACCTATGACGGACGACGACTTGTTACAAGTGGGGGACGTGGTACTCAACACCAAACAGCGATGTGTTACCAGAGGAGGCCGTGAGGCCCATCTGACCCCCAGACAAGCGCTACTTTTGGAAACGTTCATGCGCCATCCAGGAGAAATTTTATCTCGTGCGTATCTGATGAAACAAGTATGGGAGACCAATTATATAGGTGACACACGCACCCTGGACGTACATATCCACTGGGTACGCAAGGCGATTGAGGACGACTACAAATCGCCGCGCTACATTCAAACAGTGCGGCATGTCGGTTATCGTTTTGAGATTCCCGGAACAGGCGAGACGCAAACCGCAGCTCCCGAAGAGGCAAACGAAGAAGCAGAGACTTCTCCTGGTAACACAGATGCTCCCGCTTTGAGAATTTAGCCATCAGGCCAGTTGTAGCAACGCATCGAAACGCGCCAATTTGCTCAAATCCTACTTTATGGTACAATTCACCTGTTAATACACACGCTTCCTGACCAAAGAGCACGTGGTTCGGGGTGCAGCCCCCCTGACCCCTCGATGGTATGACGGAAGCGGAGGAAAAAACGTTTAAGGAGGTCCCTCTTATGGCTGTTGTTTCTATGAAAGCTCTCCTGGAAACAGGAGTACACTTTGGTCACCGCACCCGACGTTGGAACCCGAAGATGAAACCATTCATCTTCACTGAACGAAATGGGGTGCACATTATTGACCTGCAACAAACGGTCGTTGCCATCGAAACCGCGTACAATGTTGTGCGAGAAACGGTGGCCGCCGGCGGTACCATTCTCTTTGTCGGCACTAAACGACAAGCCCAGGACACCATTGCTCAGGAAGCCCAGCGCTGTGGGATGCCATATGTCAATCAGCGATGGCTGGGCGGTACCCTCACCAATTGGCGCACTATCAGACAACGGATTGATTACCTGCTCAACCTGGAAGCCCGCCGCGATCGAGGGGATTTTGAGCGCCTGACGAAGAAGGAAGCTCTGGGGTTGGAGCGGCAGATCGAAAAACTGAACAATCGGTTGGGTGGTATTCGGGAAATGAGAGAGTTGCCGGACTTGCTCTACGTGGTAGATGTTCGGCGGGAAAACACAGCCGTCACCGAGGCCAATAAACTCGGTATTCCCATTGTGGCCATCGTGGATACTAATTGCAATCCTGATCCTATAGATTACATTATTCCAGGAAATGACGATGCTATCCGGGCGATCAAACTGATCACCTCTATCATTGCTGATGCTGTACTGGAAGGCGTCGCGCAACGTAAAGCATATGAGCCGGAAGAAATGCAAGAGGTGATGGAAGAGGAGCTGCAGATTGAGGATGAGAAATATCTCAGTGCGGCTACCATAGCCCGCCTGAAAGAATTACGCTTCGAGGGTGACGAATCTGAGCTTGAAGAGGAAGAGGCGCTGGAGATCCCCACAGGGGAATTGGAGATGGAAACCGAGGTAGCCGAGGTAGACGTAGACAAGGAACAGGACGTATCGCTATTCGAGGATGACATTGAGGGTGATCTCGAAGAACTTGAGGAGGAAGTGTAACGACGATATAAAGGCCACTGTGGCCGGGAGGCGACGAGCCATCAGAGACATGTACCCGCCCGGCCATAGCGATTTCCTCGATTTACTCCCGATGAACCACAGCTATTAAAGTTATCGTTACCGATCTGCTTCTATCTTAATTTACTACTCACCCTCCTGCAGGTTCAAGGGAGGCCGGGGTGCAGAAGTGCTTTCAGCACGGTCATTGGTGTCTGCAAGATGGATGTCGCAACCTGCAGGGGATAGGCTGAGTAGACGCCTTCATCTCTTGTAAAATTCAACCCAGTGTAGAGCAAGTCTGTGGTAGCCTACACTTCTTCATTTGCTATCAACAAAGAGCAAGGAGTACAAGCAACGTGGCTGAAATCACAACAGAAATGGTTAAAGAATTGCGCCAGATCACAGGTGCCGGTGTGCTGGACTGCCGCAAGGCTCTGGAGGCCAGCGATGGGGATGTAGAAAAAGCTGTCGAAAGCCTACGAGAAAAAGGATTGGCGGCTGTAGCCAAACGGGCAGATCGAGAAGCCACCGAGGGGGTATTGGAAGCGTATGTACATCCCAGCAGCCCGGTGGCTGTTCTGCTGGAGCTGAACTGCGAGACCGACTTCGTCGCTCGCACCGACGATTTTAAAAATCTGGCTCACGATCTGGCATTGCATATCGCTTTCGCTGCCCCTCGGTACATCACCCGGGAGGAGATTCCAGCGGACGTGATCGAAAAACAGCAAGCGGCATTCCGCGCGCAGGCCCTGGCGGAAGGAAAACCAGAGCGTATCGTGGACCGCATCGTCGAGGGACGTATGAACAAGTTCTTCCAGGATGTGTGCTTGATGGAACAGCCATTCATCAAGGATGAAGACCAAACCGTTTTGAGCGTCATAGATGACGTTCGAGCTAGGTTGGGAGAAAAAATTGAGTTACGTCGCTTCGTGCGCTACCAACTGGGAGAAAGTTTGGAGTAACACATGCCCGTATACAAACGTATCCTGCTTAAACTGGGAGGGGAATCCTTGGCCAGTCCAGGAGGCTCTGGCATCAGTCCGCATATGGCCGAAGAGATTGCCGCTAAGATATTGGCTATTCGCAATCTGGAAGTCGAAGTGGTTATCGTTTTGGGGGCTGGCAATATCTGGCGGGGGCGAGATGGTCTGACCCACGGAATGGAGCGGGCTACGGCTGACCACATGGGGATGTTGGCCACCATTATGAACGCCCTGGCTTTGGCCGATGCGTTGGAACGGTTAGGTGTCACTACACGTGTACAGACTTCGATCGAGATGCGTGCCATCGCGGAACCATATATCCGGCGGCGAGCTATCCGACATTTGGAAAAAGGCCGGGTAGTCATCATTGGAGGAGGGACTGGGAACCCTTACTTTACCACAGACACTGCCGCTGCCCTGCGCGCGATGGAAGTAGATGCCGATTTGTTGATCAAAGCAACCAAAGTAGATGGTGTTTACACCGAAGATCCGCACGAAAATCCCGACGCCCAGCGATTTGACCACTTGAGCTATATGCAAGCCCTTGAAATGCGGGTTGGTGTTATGGATGCTACGGCTATCTCGTTGTGTATGGAAAACGATCTACCGATCATGGTGCTGAATCTGTGGCAACCGCACAGTCTAGAACTCGCCATTATGGGAGAACGCATTGGCACACTTATTTCGGGGTAACCTCAAAGGAGGGGGCAATGATCCAGGATTTATTGCGTGAAACAGAGCCTCGTATGCAGAAGGCAGTCAGTGTGCTGGAAGCGGACCTCCGTGCCATTCGTACCGGGCGGGCATCTCCAGCCTTGGTCGAACGGGTCGTGGTGGAGTACTATGGTACACCGACCCCGCTTAACCAACTGGCCGTGATCTCGGCCCCGGAGCCGCAATTGCTCACTATCCGTCCATATGACCCTCAATCCCTCGCTGATATCGAACGGGCGATCCTCAAATCTGAACTGGGGTTGACCCCGTCGAATGACGGGCGTATCATTCGCTTGCCGATTCCCCGTCTGACCGAAGAACGTCGCCGAGAACTGGCTCGTCTGGTACGGCAACGTGTGGAAGAAGGCAAAGTTGCTCTCCGAAACATCCGCCGAGAGGCATTGGACGAACTTCGTGAGTTCGAACAGGAAAAATTGATTTCGGAAGATGATTTCTACCGGGGCAAAGATGATTTGCAGGAACTGACTGATAAATACATCGAAAAAATAGACGAGATCAGTGCCCGTAAGCAAAAAGAACTGATGGAAAATTGAACACATCCAGTTGAACACCTTTCCATCGTCCCTCATCTCGAGCCTGTAATATAGGTCATATTACCGCGATGCCATCTTTTTGGTCTAAATCCCAGGATGATTCACAATATCCTCCATTGGCGCGTGTGCCTCGCCATATAGGGATCATTATGGATGGCAATGGGAGATGGGCACGCGCACGGGGATTGCCCCGGTCGGCCGGTCATCGGGCCGGCACAGAAAATTTACGTCGCATCTTACGAGCAGCGGTGGAATTCGGCGTTCCCATTTTGACCATTTATGCTTTCTCGACCGAGAATTGGGGCCGTCCAGAAAGTGAGGTCACCGCGTTACTGACGATTCTGGAACGGGTGATTGACCAGGAACTTGCGGAATTACATGCCGAAGGAGTTTGTCTGCGACATGTGGGTAAGCTAGACCGTTTGCCCTCTCGTTTGCAAGAAAAGATTCTCTCCGCCATTGAACTAACTAAAAATAATCAGCGATTGCTCCTGAACGTTGCTTTGGATTATGGAGGGCGGGCAGAACTGATCGAAGCGGTTCGCCGAATCATCGCAGATGGGATACCGGCAGAGCAGGTAGATGATGAATTGATCAGCCGTTACCTGTACACAGCCGGCCTTCCTGATCCTGACCTGATTATTCGCACCAGTGGTGAAATGCGGATTAGCAACTTCTTGATCTGGCAAGGGGCGTATGCTGAGTTCTACGTTACCCCGGCGCTGTGGCCAGATTTCGACAAAGATGAATTCTACAAGGCACTGATGGACTACAGTCAACGGGAACGCCGTTTTGGATTGATCCATAACCAAGGCGGCTAATAATAAGCCCCAGCAATCCTGATTCCCAACTAATTTCGTTACTCCTCAGGCCGACGGTTGAAACCGCGCTTGAGGAGCTAAAGCTGTCTGTCCACCTGTGTGGACAGGCGTGCCCACGCAGGTGGACGCTTGGCTGCTAGCCCTCCAGAGGCGATTTCAACAGGGGCGATTTCAATCGTTAACAGAAGTAGCCTGAGCAGTTACCTAATCAGTACTTTTGCAGATTTCACAAAGTGGCTATGTATGGATCGCGCCCCCCTCTAACTCCCCCCGTGGAACGGGGGGAGGACAGGCTTCCCACCCGCTCGCGAGGGGGGACTGAGGGGGGGGCGAACCACGGATGCTTTGTAAAAAGTGCAAAATTACTGCTAATTTCAACGTTAGCCCATTTTCACTTACTCACTCACACACGACGTAAACATCACAACTGTGCTACGTACACGTTTACTGACCGCTATCATCCTAATTCCTATTGTCATCGGCCTAATCTATCTGGGGGGAGTGGCTTTCCTGGCACTGGTTGCGTTGCTGCTCACTCTGGCTGAGGTTGAGTTTTGCAATCTGGTAGCCAAGGATGGATTTCGCCCGAATGTCGTTTTAGGGATCGGTGGCATGTGGCTCCTACTGATGGATGCCTACCTGCCGGTAGACTTCCTCCGCCCTGGCCTGGCGCTGCTGTTGCTAGGTTCTTTGGCTTGGCAGATCTTTCACCGTCAGGGTGCTCCTGTCGCCAATTGGGCCTTGACGGTAACCGGTGGGCTTTATCTAGGTATTTGCGGAGCCTGCCTCATCAACCTGCGTGAACAAACCGACGGCTTGTGGTGGACAATGACGAGCATCCCGTCCATTATGCTCGCGGATACCGGGGCATACTTTGTCGGTCGGGTATGGGGACGCCACAAAATGGCACCTACGCTCAGTCCGGGGAAGACGTGGGAGGGATATGTGGCCGGGATTATCAGCGGAGGCTTGTTGACCGGGTTGCTGGCTTCCCTGTGGTGCATCGGAGCAGGACCGGACACCATTCTTACGGGGTGGCATGGTTTTTTCCTGGGAAGCATCATCGCCATACTGGCTCCATTAGGCGACCTAGGGGTCTCGATGATCAAACGCACCGTGGAGGTCAAAGACAGTGGCAATATTATCCCCGGCCATGGTGGGGCATTGGACCGAGTGGATAGTGTGCTGTGGGCCGCCGTGATCGGATATTACTACGTTCAGATTGTGTCGAGTAACATCTTCAATTGAAGAAAGCTTTCCCCTCGTTTCTGTTAACCGGCATGCAGCCACCCGTTAAGCAAAAGTAAAAAGGGTCAACGTGGATTCGTGGGGTGAGCCAGCTTCCCGCAGGTTCATACAGGCCTGGCCGACATAGAAACTACGGCAAACGGGGCAGTGTACCAGGGATCAGGCGTCCTCAACCTGCGGGAGGCTCGTCCCTACCCCTCGAATCCGTGTAAAGCCAAGTAAAATTG
>CAZXVB010000176.1:0-6543 GCA_964643875.1 uncultured Anaerolineales bacterium
TCCGCGATTCGGCGGCCACGCCGGTCACAGACCGGCTTGGAGCAGTGGATTGCGGCCTATCGGTTCTCGGTCTTTCAGAGCCTTGAACCGAGATGGGTTACCTTATGGATGAGGAAGAGAGGAGGAGCATGCGACTTCCCAGTTCCATCGAACGCGTATTGATTGACGAGGAGCAGATCGCTGAGCGGGTGCAGGAATTGGCCGTCCGTATCAGTGCCGATTATACCGACGAGGACGATTTGGTCCTGGTCGGGGTACTCAAGGGGGCGTTTATCTTCCTGGCCGATCTGACCCGGCGATTGCGCGTCATTCACCATGTGGACTTCATTGCCCTTTCCAGTTACAACCGGGGCTCGTCTCATACCGGGGCTGTGCGGATGATTATGGACACCCGCACCAACATCACCGGCCGACATGTGATGATCGTCGAGGACATCCTGGATACCGGCTACACGTTGAACTATTTGCAGCGTTTGTTCCTGGCACGTCAACCGGCCTCTCTGCGCACCTGTGTGCTTCTCAGCAAACCAGATCGCCGTTTGGTCGAGGTGAGTGTGGATTATCTCGGCTTCGAGATCCCCAATGTGTGGGTGGTGGGGTATGGATTGGATTACGCCGACCGCTTCCGAACGTTGCCATACATTGCTGCATTACGGCCTGAAGTAGTGCGTTGATAGTGGAGGGGAGGGGGCAAATGAGATTGCGGGATGATGTAGACCGAATCTTGATACCGGAGGATGTGCTCCAGGCGCGGATCGCTGAATTGGCAGCCGAGATCAATGTCACATACACCGATGAAGACCGTTTGTTGTTGGTTTGCGTGCTCAAAGGGGCATTTATGTTCCTGGCCGATTTGATGCGTCACTTGGAAATTCGCCATGAGGTGGATTTCATGGAAATATCGTCTTACGGAACTGGCACTGTCAGCAGCGGCGTTGTACGCATCTTGCTCGATCTGGCCCAGAATATCGAGGATCGCCACGTGTTGATTGTGGAGGATATCGTGGATTCTGGCCGGACGCTCGACTACATTACCCGCAACTTGCACACGCGAGGGCCGGCCAGTCTGCGCGTTTGCACGTTGTTGAGCAAACCATCCCGCCGTGAGGTGGAAATTTCCACCGATTTCGTGGGTTTTGAAGTTCCTGATGAGTTTGTAATTGGGTATGGGCTGGATTTTGCCGAGGAGTATCGCAATTTGCCGTTCATCGGGGTATTGAAATCAGAAGTGTACACCGGAAGTTAGCGTCGGGGTTCTCTCCCCGGCGCTTTTTGTGGCGTTTGCCGTGGCCACGACCCGAACGTGTGTTATGAACCTCCTTCGGTCGGAGACCTGCGGCGAATGATGGCCCGACCGAGGTGCAATGCACTTGAATGAGGTGCGTTGCACCTTCGCCTTTTCAGGACAATTCTTATCGAATTCTTATTATCCTCTTACGCCTTTCTAATTTCCTCGTAATATAGTACGGACGAAAAAACGGGCACAGCCCAACAAGCTACAAAATTCACAACGATCTTCAAGAAGTAAATGATTTGATCAAACTGTAAGGAGGTGGTAGTATGCTGATGCGACCGTTTGATCCATTTTATTCGTTTTCACCGTGGCGGGAGATGGAACGTCTGCGTCGTGAGATGAACCGTCTTTTTGCCACAGTGACACCGGCCCAATTCGGGGTGGCTCCTGCTTACCCGGCGATGAACGTGTGGACGAACGAGGAAGGGGCGATCGTCACGGCGGAGTTGCCGGGGGTGCAGACCGAAGACATTGACATTTCGGTGGAAGGAGATACCTTGACTCTACGCGGTGACCGCCAACCGGATGAAGTCGGTGAGGACATCACCTATCATCGTCGAGAGCGGGGGTATGGCCGTTTCGTGCGCACGTTGCGGCTGCCCTTCAACGTTGAACCGGATAAGGTGGAAGCAATCTTCAAGAACGGCGTCCTGCGTATCTCTCTGCCCCGAGCGGAGGCGGAAAAGCCCCGTAAGATAACGGTCAAGACGGGGTAAAAGGAGGGGAATAAGGCATAAGGAGGTGGTAGGCTATGTCGGAGACAAAGGATATCCAAGTTCAGGAGACGGAAAAACAGATCGCGGAAACCGGTGAGGCCGAACGGACGCGAGAGGGGCTATGCTTCGTGCCTCGGGTGGATATTTACGAGACCAATGAAAGCATTGAGGTAGTGGCCGATATGCCCGGTGTGAACGAAGACAGCGTGGACATTACACTGGAAAACGATGTGTTGACCATCAATGGATGTGTCCAGCCGGAACAACCGGAGGGATACAGCTTGTCCTATGGCGAATATCAGGTGGGTGACTATCATCGGCGTTTCTCCCTCTCTGACCAGATCAACCGGGATGGGATCGAGGCCACGGTAAAGGATGGTGTGTTGCGTTTACATCTGCCCAAGGCCCAGCCAACCAGGAAAAAGATCGCTATCAAAGCCGGGTAGAGCATCCAGAAAATCCAGGGTGAAGGAGGTGAAGTGCGATGCCGATTCGAGATCTGATTCCTTGGAGACGAGAAGAGCAGAAATTGCCGATTCAGCGGGAGGGTGAGTACGTAAGTCCGATGATAACCTTCCAACAGGAGATGAATCGGCTGTTCGACGAGTTTTTCCGTGGATGGGGGCTGACTCCCTGGCGGGGTTTGGGGGAGATGGAATGGACGTTTAGCCCCCAGGTAGATGTGGTGGAGGACGACAAGGAGATCCGTGTCTCGGCTGAATTGCCAGGGATGGATGCGGATGATGTGGATATTTCCATTGCTCAGGGCCTGTTGACCATCAGTGGCGAGAAACGGGAGGAAAAGGAAGACCGCGGCAAGAATTACTATCGGATGGAACGCTCCTATGGCTCGTTCCGTCGAGCCATCCCCTTGCCTGTGGAGGTGGACGAGAATAAGGCTGAGGCTATCTTCAAGAAAGGTGTCCTGACCATCACTTTGCCCAAAACGGCAGAATCTCAGGCAAAGAAACGGATCAGCATCAAGAAAGGCTAATCTCAGGTGAGAGGTTCCACCTGGAGGTGTTGGTGGAATCTCGATGGCCAATGAGGGCAAAACAGACCTTCTGTTTTGCCCTTATTCCATGTGTTTCATTTTCATAACGTTAACATTAGCATAGACTTGAAGATTACAATAGGAGGTGTGGGAAAATGCGACGTTGGATCTCTTTGATGATGGCAGTTTTGGTGGTAACGCTCGTTTCGTTCTCGTCGTTCTCGTCGTTCTCGCTCCCGATATCACTGGTCGGTGTGAACACGGTTTACGCTCAGGAAGGCACGCCACCGACGGACACGGGCAATGTGACGGAAAATGATCCTGGTTTGACGGCCTTTACCTCGTATCCGGTTCAGGAAGTTGCCGTTGGTGATAACGTGACGTTCGACGTCAAGCTGCGAGCAGCTACGCCTCAGACTGTCCATCTTTCTGTGGAGAACCTGCCCGAAGGCTGGACGGCCGTCTTCAAGGGTGGGACAAAGGTGATCCGGGCGGTGTACGTGGACCCAGGCGATGATGCTTCGGTGCAGTTGCGGATTGAGGTGCCCGATGAAGTGGAAAGCGGCTCTTATCCTTTTTCCGTTGTGGTACGTGGAGAGGACGAGCAGGCCAAGTTGCCCATCGAACTGATCGTTGCGGAGCGGGTACCGCCCAGTCTCTCCTTGGATGTCGAGTTGCCGACCCTGCGGGGAACGGCGAACACGACCTTTCGCTATGATGCCAACCTGAAGAACGAGGGCGATGAGGACTTGACGGTCAACCTGATCGCCAATGCGCCGGCGGGGTTCCAGGTGGTCTTCAAGTTGAGCGGAAAGGAAGTCACCAGTGTCCCGTTGGCGGCCGACGAGTCCAAGCGGTTGAGCATCGAGATCAAGGCGTACGAGGATGTGCCGGCCGGTACGTATGCGGTGGATGTGGTGGCACAGGGGGGCGAAGCCCAGGCGGCGGTCACCCTGAATGCTGAGGTGACCGGACAGCCAGACTTGTCCCTCACGGCCCCGGATGGCCGTCTGTCGGGAGAGGCCTATGCCGGCGAGGAGACCACGTTCCAGTTGGTGGTGCGGAACACCGGTAGCGCACCAGCGCGCGACATCACGTTGAGCGCCTCGCAACCGTCCGGTTGGTCGGTGGAGTTCGATCCGTCCGAGATCACTGAGGTCCAGGCGGGGCAACAGGTCGAGGTGACGGCAAAGGTGAAACCACCGTCCCAGGCGGTGGCGGGAGACTATATGGTGACCTTGCGTGCTCGTCCGGAGGAAGGGAGCACCGAGTCGGTGGAGTTCCGGGTCACAGTGCGGACTTCCACTGTGTGGGGAATCGTCGGTGTGGCGTTGATCGCTGTGGCCATAGCGGTCGTGATGGCGGCTGTGATGCGCTTTGGTCGGCGCTGACCGGTGTCTGGGTACAAATGATCCAGGTCTAGTCCATTCCCGAGGAGGTGGATATGCAGGAGATCGTATTGGAAGCACAGGGACTCACCAAACAGTATAACGGCTTCGTCGCCGTAGACGGTCTGGATCTGACCATTCGCCAGGGTGAAGTCTTCGGCCTCCTGGGACCGAATGGCGCCGGTAAGACGACGACTATCTTGATGCTGCTGGGGTTGTCGGAACCGACGGCGGGCAGCGTCCGGGTCTTGGGGTTCGATCCGGCGCGACAGCCGCTGAGCGTCAAGGCCCGCGTGGGGTATCTGCCGGAGCAGCTCGGCTTTTACGATAACCTGACGGCCCGCGAGAACTTGATCTACACAGCTCGCTTGAATGGCCTCTCCCGCGAGGTGGCCTATCGCCGCATCGAGGAGGCCCTGGCCCAGGTACGTTTACAGGATGTGGCCGACCGGCGCGTCTCAACCTTCTCACGGGGGATGCGTCAGCGATTGGGCGTGGCCGATGTGTTGCTCAAACATCCTCGCTTGGTCATCATGGACGAGCCGACTCAGGGGTTGGACCCCGAAGCCGCCCGCGAGTTTTTGGAGATCATCCGACAACTTAGCGCGGATGGGATCACGGTGATGCTTTCTTCCCATCTGCTCCATCAGGTGCAGGCCGTTTGTGATCGGGTGGGGCTTTTCTACCAAGGCTCTATGGTCCTGGAGGGCACCGTGGAGGAATTGGCCCGTTCCGTCCTCGGCAGCGCCTACCGGGTGCGCTTGGAAGTTGCCGGGCCGGACAGGTTGGAGGATATGCTCCGACAGTTGGATGGAGTGGTGAGTGTGCACCGTCCCGCCCCGACCGTCTACGAGCTGGAGGCTACCAGCGACTTGCGGGCCGCCGCGGCGCGCGCCGTTGTCGAGGCCGGCGGGGACCTGCTTTCGTTGGAGGTCGAGCTTCCCAGCCTGGATGATATCTACGCCCAGTACTTCCATCAGTCGGATGGCAGCGATGCACAGACTGACGCGGGTGGGCGTTCGTAGTAGGAGGTGCGTATGGATGTGAGTGTGTCGAAATCGAATCGGTGGACTCGAGCCAGCGGGCGTTACCGGCGAGAAGGCTCCCCCTGGACCGGGTTATGGGCTGTGGTGGCGAAGGAGATGGCCGATCATCTGACCAGTGTGCGGATGTCTATTCTAGAGATATTGACCGTGTTGACGGCCACTGGAACGGTCTATGTGGCAGCGCAGAACCTGCGCCAGACGGTGGCTCAAGACAGGTTTTTGTTCCTCAAACTCTTCACCACGGCCCAGGACCCCTTGCCGGCGTTCGTTGGTTTCCTGGGGTTCCTGGTTCCGCTGATTGCCATCGCGCTCTCATTCGATGCGGTCAATGGCGAGTTCAATCGGCGGACGATCTCGCGGATACTGGCCCAACCGATCTATCGGGATGCGTTGTTGCTGGGTAAGTTCCTGGCCGGGTTGTTTACTATGGCGTTGATCCTAACGACGATTTGGTTGCTGATCATCGGGCTGGGCATCATGACCCTGGGCGTGCCTCCCAGCGCTGAGGAAGTGGCGCGCTCGTTGTGGTTCTTGTTGCTGACGATTTTCTACGGCGGAATCTGGTTGGCGCTAGGGATGCTTTGCTCGATCTTGTTCCGTCAGCCGGCGACGGCAGCGCTGGCCTCTATCTCAACCTGGTTATTCTTCACGATCTTTTGGGGTATGCTTGCCAGTCTGTTGGCCCAGGCGCTGACGCCGGAGCGAGGGGATTTGATCACCCAGGCGTTGACGCAGGTTCGGCTGGAGATTGCGCTGGGCCGGTTCTCGCCCAACACACTGTACGCCGAGGCAGCCTTGGCGATGTTGCAGCCCAGCGTGCGCTCTCTCGGATTGGTGTTGCCTTTCCAGCTTCAGGGAGCGTTGTTGGGTGCTCCCCTGCCGTTGGACCAGAGTATAATGTTGACCTGGCCCCATCTGACCGGCCTGATAGCGGCGACGATCTTGTTGTTTGCTCTGGGGTACGTGATCTTCCAGCGGCGGGAGATCCGTGCCTGATCGGTTCCAGCTTCTGCTATGAAAGCCATATCTGGGCCCTGGCAAATTTATCCGGGACGCAGATACGTCCCGGTAACAATCAACAGAACAGCGTCTCTGATCCTTGAAA
>CAZXVB010000177.1:0-5071 GCA_964643875.1 uncultured Anaerolineales bacterium
GCCTTCTTCCCGGTGTGACGGCCTAGCAATTGACTAGACCGACATCCCTCCACCTAGTCACCCAATTGGCATGTTAGGCCGATGTCTCTCTACCCACTTCCCCCCGATTTGGGGGATTAGGCGCATATCTCTACGCCTAATCCCCCAATTTGGGATATTAGACCGACTTTATGCTTGTCCGATCAAACAAATCGGTCACAATAATAATATACATCAGTTACAATCAAAGTGCAAATGACCCACGGGGAGATACAAAATGAGCGAGCAACTCAAACTGCTTGATATGACTTGTCCTTTGCTTTTGGCAATTGCGCTGATCAACAACCCCAGACCAGCCATCCACAACGCCAATGTTGTCATCACATAGCCTGAAGGGTGAACCACGAACACAACTAAGGAGTAACCGAGGATGATCTTCCGGCGGGTGACGGTGATCGTCAGCCTCATTACCCGACATTTCGACCCTCCCGCAGGTTCAGAAGCGGTTTGGGGGCATTTTGTGCCCTGATGTGGGGCTATACACGTGCAACTGACGTAATTTCAAACCTGCGGGAGGGTTGCCGATCAATATGTCGGGTAGTGAAATCGTCAGCAAGCGCTGCATCTTTCGAGAGTTGCGCTTTGGATTATGACGATCACCTTCTCTGGCTCAGCCGACGTGCGCCCTGCTTCCAAGGCGCGTCTTCCGTCGGCGGGCGGCTCACTCTGTCCACACGAATCGCAAACACCTGAAGGGGCCAACGGACAGCCGGACACTGTGGCCATCCGAATCTACGGCACATTGTGAGGGGGCGACCGTCTCTCCATCCAAAACGATCTCAAGAGGCAAATGGTGCACGCCATGGATTACAACCTCGAACGAGTCACTAGCCTGGGTGTAATGACCCTCGGTGGCGCGACGGATTTCGAGCGCGGTCGGTGAGGTTCCGGTTGCAATCAGGGTGAAACGGGTCAGGCGATACTCTCCTTCCTGAAATGCATTGCTTTCCCCATCGTCCTCATAGAGCAGCGCCTGCCCAGAACCGGCAGCCGGATAGACATGCAACTCCAGACGCTCCACTGGCTGTTCGTCCACATAAGACATTGCCGGCCCCATCGGAATGATCGCACCGGCCCGCACGAAAACCGGAATGCGCTCCAGAGACGCCTCCACCGAGATGTGCGCCGGCCCGACGATCGGTTCATCGCTCCAAAAGTCGTACCAGGTGCCGGCCGGTAGATAGACGGTGCGCCGGTCAGCGTCGGCGGCGATCAGCGGGGCTACTAAAAGATTGTCGCCACACAAAAATTGGTCATCCAGCGTATGGGTCGCTTCGTCGTCCTGGTACGCCCACATCAGTGGACGCACGATCGGCGCACCGGTTTGGTGACATTGCCAAAAAGCGGTATACAGGTAGGGGAGCAGCCGGTAGCGCAACTCAATGAAGCGCCGATTGATGCTGAGGTAGGGTTCGCCCCATGACCATGGCTCCTGATCGGGGCTGTGAAAATTGGTATGAGCGCGCATCAGTGGGAAAAAGACACCCATCTGCAGCCAGCGGGTGAACAATTCACCGCTGGCAACCCCGTTGAACCCACCAATGTCGGGGCCAGTATGCGCCAGGCCACACAACCCCAGGTTCATCACCATCGGCATCGTCAGCCACAGACTGTCCCACTTGGATTCGTTGTCACCGGTCCAACCCAGTGCGTATCGCTGCACACCGGCCCAACCGGAGCGGGTGATGCACACCGGGCGCTCATCCGGGCGCAGACGTTTCAGCCCCTCTACGGTAGCGCGAACCATCTGCATCCCATAGACGTTGTGAGCCTCCCGATGATCCCCACTTCGGCCATCCAGATCATGGCGGGTCACATCATAGAAAGTGGTCCCCAACGGGCCAAAGACAGCCGGCTCGTTCATATCGTTCCAGAATCCGTCCACACCGATTTCCACCAGCGAGCGATACAACTCTCCCCACCAGGTGCGCACGCGGGGATGCGTAAAATCGGGGAAGTAACAATCGCCCGGCCAGACCGGCCCCCGGAGCAAGCGTCCGTCGGGTAGTTTGCAGAAGACGTCGTTTTCCAGGCCGCTCTGGCACACCCAGTAACGATGGTCGGCCTTGATGCCGGGATCAATGATCACGACCACTTTGAATCCCTGAGTGTGCAGGTCGGCGATCAGGCCGGCCGGATCGGGGAAACGTTGTGGATGCCAGGTGAAACACCGATACCCATCCATATAGTGAATGTCCAAATAAATGGCATCGCACGGCACCCGGTAGGTGTGACGGAAATCGGCTGCCAGCTTCCGCACACGCTCATCGGGATAATATGACCAACGGCATTGATGATACCCCAGCATCCACCTGGGGGGCAAGGGAGTTCGTCCGGTCAATTCGACGTATCGAGCCAGGATGGAAGCCAGCGTCGGCCCGTAGATGAAATAGTAACGCATTTCGCCGCCTTCTGCCTCGAAGGAGGCAACGTCCTGATCCGTAGCTCCCAGGTCGAAGTGGCCGCGAAAGGTATTGTCGAACAGAATGGCGTACCCCTGCTGCCCTTGACTATGCAGCCCCACCAACACAGGTATACACAGATGAATAGGGTCCTGCTCCAATTGATATGTTTGAGGGTCCGTGTGCCACGTCTCATACCGTCGCCCCCGGAGGTCGAGGCCGAAAGCCCGCTCTCCCAAGCCATAAAAATGCTCATCAGGCTGAATCCTACGCCGACAGACAACGGGACCAGCGGGATGGAACGCTATGCCCTCGGCCTCCTCGCTGATGACATTGCCATGCGGATCAAGAAAGGTCAATCGTCCGGACTCTCTATCCACGCGACAGGTCAAGCGCTGCGTGCGGATCGTAACAGCAGCGTCCGTGGTGACGACGGTGAAATCACAGGGAGGCCAAACGGCATCGGGTTTGGTGATGGCATAGGAGAAAGGGGGCACGAAATCGCCGTCCGGCCGGAAGCGCACACGAAACAGATTGGGAGCCAATACGGTGATGGCGTAGGCACCTGATACAGTTTGAAGGGTCACCGTTCGGCCATCACGTGACATATCTATCACCGTCCCCGGCCGCCGATAGTCCTCCAACGCAACGATAGCCGTCTCGGTACGATACCGACGCTGACGAAGCTGATACTGAAGACTATTCCACAAGGTTTTTAGTCCCAGGTCCTTGATCCCCTGCCAAATCAATCCGATCATACTCGTTGGCTCCTTATGTATATTCCACTTTTTGTTGTCTGATTCGCTCCAAGGCTTTTTCCGCTAACGCGATTAGGAGGGCAAAGGGGATATCCAGCGCAATCGTCAGAGTGCAGATGGCCGCCAACCACCGCAGGGGTGTCATCAGGGTGAAAGCGAGGCGCGTAAGTAGAGACGGGTCAGGCCCCAGTGCCCAGACCGTCAGCCCAACTGCCAGGAGGAGCAGGATCAGTGGCCCCCATGCCTGGCGGTCCGACTCACTGGGGAGCATCGTGTTGCTAACCGAAAAGACCAGGTAGGCCCACAACCAAAAGTCCTGGGTGTGTAACAGTTGATCCAGCATCCCCGTCAAGCCTGCCCCCCAATCGCCTGCCAGCAGGACATCCTCAGCTACCCCGATGTTGAAAACCTGGTAGCCGATCCACAAGATGAGGGCCGAGCCGGTCAGTAAGGGGGCCAATCCAATCAAACTGGCCCGGACGAGGTCGGTTTCCTCGATGGACACCATCCCAAGTTGGGTACCGCCCTTTGTGCGCCGGGGACGCAGTGAGAAGCCTCTGACCCGAGCGCCGAGCAACAGGGCCATCAAGACGTGACTAAGTTCGTGAATGATTACGCCCGGCAAGAGAGGTATGGCGTACAATACGACGGCGGCTTCCGGTTCGCCGGAGAGCAGCAACATTGTGCCCTGAAGATGACGGTGAGTCCAGCGCCTGATCCACACCAATATAACCAGGGCCACGGCGAGCCAGAAGAAGGAAAAAGCCGTCCAATCCATTTAGCCAACGTAAGTCAATATATTCCCCACGTGCGAGTCGTGGCCCAAAATGTCAGGGGGAGGATAACCACTCACCTGGCTCGCTCCCGCACGGACCGCAGTCCGGCGGGAGCGAGCCAGTGCACGATGGCGCAAATCCTTCGGTAGTTCAAACTCCCTCCGCTCGCAGGGGGAAAGCCTGTCCTCCCCCGTGGAACGGAGGGAGCTAGAGAGGGGCAGTTCACGGAATCGGCTAGCGCGTAACTACCGCAGGACTTCCGCCGAACTGTGCCAGATAGTTACAAACAGGAAACGATCACCCTCGCTTTTGGCGGGCTGTTTCTACGATGATGGCCGCAAAGTCATCGGCTTTCAAACTGGCGCCACCCACCAGAGCGCCGTCAATCTCCGGCTGAGACATAAACTCCACGATGTTGGCCGGTTTGACGCTGCCGCCGTACTGGATACGGATCGCCTGGGCGACATCATCCCCATAGAGGGCTGCGAGGGTGCCGCGCACAGTACCGCCGATGATGGCGTTGGCACCTTCGCCGGTGGCCGGGATACCGGTGCCGATGGCCCAGATCGGCTCGTAGGCCACGGTAATCACCTGGGCTTGCTCCGCTGTGATACCCTCGAAGGCAGCCCGCACCTGCGCCCCGACGAAGGCCTCGGTCTCACCGGCCTGATTCTGTTCCAGATTCTCCCCCACACAGAGGATCGGCCGCAACCCGTGAGCCAGGGCAGCGTGCAACTTGCGGTTGACCATCTCATCGGTCTCACCGAAGAGCGTTCGGCGCTCGGAGTGGCCGATGATGACGTAGTCACACAGTTCCGCCACCATGGGCGGGCTGACCTCGCCGGTAAATGCGCCGGCCGGCTCCCAATGGACGTTCTGAGCGCCCAGGCCAATTCCGCTGCCTGCCAGGGCGTCACGCACGGCGGCCAGAGCCGGGAAGGGAGGGCAGACGGCTACATCGCAGCCCGTCACCCCTTCCAAGGATGCCCGCAGCTCCTTTACCAACACGACGGCCTCGGCGATGGTTTTGTGCATCTTCCAGTTACCGGCAATAAACGGTGTGCGCATACGCTCGACTCCTTGCTTTAAGTATCTT
>CAZXVB010000177.1:5171-6537 GCA_964643875.1 uncultured Anaerolineales bacterium
CGCAATGGTCCGCCCCTACTTATCCAGCATCCCGGTCGTCCAGGGCCACCACACCGGGCAACGGTTTGCCCTCCAGGAATTCGAGGCTGGCGCCGCCCCCAGTGGATACGTGGGTCATCCGATCGGCCAGGCCGGCCTGTTTGACGGCCGCGGCCGAGTCCCCCCCGCCGATTATGGTGATGGCATCCAGATTGGCAAGGATCTCGGCGACCGCGAAGGTGCCTTGGGCAAAGTTGGGGAACTCGAACACGCCCATCGGCCCGTTCCAGACGACGGTACTCGCGCCGCTCAACGCCGACTCGAACGTAGTAACGGTCTTGGGGCCGATGTCGAGCACCCGCCAGCCGGCGGTGACCTCATTGGGGGCCACGACTTTGTGGGGCGCGTCGTTCTCGAAGGCGTCGGCAATGACCACATCCACCGGCAAGACTATGCGACTGCCCGCCTTTTGCAACAGCTCGGCCGCGGTGGAGATCGCCCCCTCCTCTACCAGGCTATCACCCATCTCGAAGCCCATAGCAACGAAGAAAGTGTTGGCCATACCTCCACCGATCAACAAACGATCACATCGGCGGAGCAGGTTTTCGATCACGCCAATCTTATCCGAGACCTTGGCCCCGCCCAGGATGGCGATGTAGGGTCGGTCGGGGGACTCGACAGCTTTCCCCAGAAAGGCCAGCTCCTTTTCCATCAGCAGGCCGGCCACCGCCGGCAGATAGTGCGTCACGCCCTCGGTGGACGCATGAGCGCGGTGGGCCGACCCGAAGGCGTCGTTGACGTACAGATCGGCCAGGGCGGCGAGTTGGCGGGCGAAATCCGGGTCGTTGGCTTTTTCTTCCGGATGGAAACGGGTATTTTCCAACAGGAGCACGTCCCCCGGCTGCATCGCCTGGACGGCCGCTTCTACCTGCGGGCCAACGCAGTCATTCAGCTTACGCACCGGTCGCCCTAGCAACTCTGATAGACGGACCGCTACCGGGTCCATCCGCAACTCCGGCACCACCTTGCCCTTGGGGCGTCCCAGGTGGGAGCAGAGTATCAACCCGGCCCCGTGCTCCAGGAGATAGTTCAACGTGGGCAGCGCGGCGCGGATGCGGGTATCGTCGGCGACAGCGCCATCTTTCAAAGGGACGTTGAAATCTACCCGCACGAGCACCCGTTTGCCCTGAAAATTCACATCACGAATGGTCTTCTTGTTCATCGTATAAATTCAGCCCCCCGGCAACAGGACTACAGGCCCCGGTCGGCCATCAACTTGGCCAGATCGGCCACCCGCACCGAGTACCCCCACTCATTGTCGTACCAGGTGACGACCTTGACCATGTTGCCGCCCATCACCATCGTGGAGGAGCCATCTACGATGCTA
>CAZXVB010000178.1:0-6508 GCA_964643875.1 uncultured Anaerolineales bacterium
TCTTGAGGCAGCCCAAAGTGTAAACCAATTCCCAGGAGAAAATGAACCATCCCCAGGCTGACGGTTGAAGTCGCGCCTGAGGAGCTAAAGCTGGCTGTCCACCTGCGTGGACAGGCGCGCCCACGCAGGTGGACGCTTGGCTGCCAGCCCTCCAGAGGCGATTTTAATCGCTAAACTTATCCTTTCACGGCCCCGGCCAACATACCGCGCACAAAGTAACGCTGAAGGCCGAAGAACACAATCATTGGCAGAACAATGGATAGGAAGGCGGCCGCAGTCAACAGATGCCAACCGGCCCCCAGAGAACTGACCATGTTGCTGATCTGGTACGTTATTACCGGATTTTGTCCACCCAGGAATACCAGCGCTACCAACAGGTCGTTCCAGATCCACAGAAATTGGAAGATTGCCAAAGAAGCCAGCGCCGGCACGGAAAGTGGCAATGCCAATCGGTAAAAAGCTGTCCAGTGAGAAGCACCGTCCAAATACGCCGACTCAAACAGGTCCTTGGGCAGCGAACCGAGAAAATTGCGCATCAGGTAAATCGCATAGGGTAATCCGAACCCCGTGTGGAACAACCAGACGCCCAGAAACGTGCCGTTCAACCCCAGCCGGGCGTAGGCTCTAGAGATCGGGATCAGCGTCATCTGGAGGGGCACGATCTGTAAACCAACCAACAGGGCAAATAACCACATACGCCCCCGGAAGTGTAGCCAGGAGAATGCATAACCGGCGAAGGCGGCGAAAAGGATCGGCAAGACTGTGCTGGGGATGGCAACCAACAAGCTGTTGATGAACGCCCGTCCCATCCCTCGGGGATTCAGCAGGTCGCGCATCGAACAATCCAGGTCCAGGGATTGCTCGCCAGCGGCACAGTCGGCCCGGTAATTGTTGGTTCCCCGGTAGCCCATCAAGGCGTCTATGTAATTGTCCAGCGTAAACCGGGGCCGCGCCTCGATCCCGGAGATGCGTTTGAGGTAGTCAGTGATGTCGGCTGCCTGTTGCGGGTTTGGCATCGGGACGTCCTTTAGATGAGGCGTACCATCTATATCCCGTTTGAGCATAGCCAACAGCTTGATTGATCGGGAGTACTGTGCCATCAACTCCGGATCGGCCAAGTTGGCCTCGGTGATGGCCTGTCCATTGGCTCCGTGACAGGATGCACACATCTGTTTGTATTCCCTGGCCCCTCGAGGCGGTGAAAGGATTGTCCACCAACCACTTTGATTGATGTCTTGGAAGGGGCGCAGGGAGGTAACGAATAACCCAATTGTAGGTATCAACCAGATTAGACATAGGCTGACCAATACAACATGTGTGGGCAGACCCCCTAGAATCTTTTTGATACGGTCTTTGTTCATCGGATCGCCTCCTGTGCCCGGAACCGGCGGACATTCCAAACCATAAACGGCGTCGTCAACAAAATCAAGAGCACAGCAATGGCCGCGGAGCGTCCACTCTGGTGACTGATGTACATCTCGCCATACATACGATTGGCGATCACCTCCGTGCCGTAGTTGCCTCCGGTCATCACGTACACGATATCGAAGATTTTCAAGACGTTGATCACCATCGTCGTTACGACGACGGCAATGGTGGGCATGATGATCGGTACCATTATCTGCCAGAACACCACCCATTCGTTGGCTCCATCGACCCGGGCGGCTTCCAGGATCTCATCGGGTACATTTTTGAGGGCTGCGGATAGGATTGTCATGCAAAAGCCGGTCCACATCCAGACGCCCACCACGATGAGCGCATAGTTGTTGATGGCCGGCTCGCTCAACCAGGAGATCGGCTCTCCGCCCAGCGCTGTGACGATGGCATTGAGCAATCCAATCTGCACGTTGCTGGTCCCGTATGCATAGACGAACTTCCAGATGATGCCGGCACCGACGAATGAAATCGCCATTGGCATGAATATGATCGCTTTGGCGAGGGACTCGTATTTGACCCGGTCGGCCAACACGGCGATCGTCAATCCCAAACCGACCGTTCCGCCGACCATCAAAATGCCCCATAAAAGGTTGTTGCGGAAGGCAGTTCGCATAATAGGAGAGGTCAGCGCATAGCGATAGTTTTCCAAGATCCCCCAACAGGTTGCTCCTTCCTGGCATGCGGTCGCCGCCGACTGAGTCGCATCGGCGTTTTTGAAGCTTAATAGAAAGGTGTTCACTCCTGGGTAAACGATGAACGCGGTCATAATCAGCAATGCCGGAGCGATATACAGCCACGGTACGACCCGTCCCTGCTTCATAATCTTGGGAATACGGCTTTCGTCCATATGAAAAACCTCCCTGGCCCAGTGTCATTAAAACCAGTAATTTTGCACTTTTTACAAAGCATCCGTGGTTCGCTCCCCCCCGCTCGCAGGGGGGAAGCCTGTCCTCCCCCGTTCCACGGGGGGAGTTAGAGGGGGGCGCGATCCATACATAGCCACTTTGTGAAATCTGCAAAAGTACTGCAAAACGTCATTGAGATAAGAGTGAAATAAAGTGAAATGAGAGTAGTGCGTATTTGGTGCCCGGCACCCTCACGGTCGCCCTTAGATAAGCGCCGGGCACCTCGGTTATCTTACTTCGTAACTACTGAGGCGCGGTTTCAACCGTCAGCCTGAGTAGTAACCTTACTTCAACGCCTCTTGTTGGACTGCGGCGGCTTCTGCCAGGGCGGTGTCGAGGTCCACAGCGTCGTTGACGTAGTCCACGATGGCTTTCCACTCTGCCGAGCCAAACCCGCCGGGGATCGTGTCGCCGATATCCGGCGTGAAGCCCGATGTCGCGGCCAGGATCTCGGCTTTCTTGGCCAGCGCCGGGTCGGTGTAGGAACCGAGGGCATGCTTGTTCGGCGAGAGGTCGAAGCCGACCTCGGCCCACTTCTGGGCACCGGCTTCACTCGTCAGGTAGGCCACAAGCGCTTTCGCGGCCGGTGTTTCGTTGAACACCATCATAAAGTCTGTGCCTCCCTGAAGGCCTTTCGCCCCCGGCACGCCGAAGAAGTCATAGTCCACGCCGTACTCCAGGTCGGGGTACTGCTTCTTGATCTCGCCACCGGCAAACCCGGATTGTTTGACCATCATTGCTTCCGGTGGGTCCGAGAACACCTTGTAGATGGCGTCCAGAAAGCTGATGGAGAGCGTTCCGTCGGCTCCGCCCACCGTGTACTTGGGGTCCTTGGCCCACTTGCCGTAGATCTGATACGCTTCCTTCACGCCGGCATCATTGTATGGAATCTCGCCGTTGATGATCTTCATCACATAGTCCGGGCCTTGCTTCACCAACAGGATATCCTGGATGAAGTCTGAGCCTGTCCAACCGGTTGCATCGCCGGACTCCATCCCCATTGACCAGGGGACGTTTCCGTCGGCCACCATCTGCTCAACCAGGGCCTCCAGGTCCTCCCATGTCTCCGGGACTTCGTACCCGTATGCCTCGAACACCACTGGGCTGTACCAGATGATGGATTTGATGTCTGCCTTCACCACCAGGCCGACCCACTTACCGCCACGGGTTCCCATCTCTCGCCAGAACCCTGCGTAGTTGTCGGCCACGCCGCCTATCTGATCTATCGGAACGAGTTGATCCTGGTACTGGTCCAGCGCCGAACTGGTCCAGAAGGCCACGTCCGGCGGAGTGCCGGCCTCTACCCGTGTATCCAGCAAGGCGTGATCCCGTGTGGACTCCGGCGATAGCTCAATTCCACAGGTGTCCACCAGTGGCTTGAGGATCTCGTTCAACATTTCCTCCTCGTTGCCCGACCACTGGTACAACAATGTCAGCTTGTCCCCTGGCTGGGCACCCATACAGTCTATCCCGGTTGAAGGCTCTTCTACGGGCGCTCCTCCCAGGGCCTCTTGTTGGACTGCGGCGGCTTCTGCCAGGGCGGTGTCGAGGTCCACAGCGTCGTTGACGTAGTCCACGATGGCTTTCCACTCTGCCGAGCCAAACCCGCCGGGGATCGTGTCGCCGATATCCGGCGTGAAGCCCGATGTCGCGGCCAGGATCTCGGCTTTCTTGGCCAGCGCCGGGTCGGTGTAGGAACCGAGGGCATGCTTGTTCGGCGAGAGGTCGAAGCCGACCTCGGCCCACTTCTGGGCACCGGCTTCACTCGTCAGGTAGGCCACAAGCGCTTTCGCGGCCGGTGTTTCGTTGAACACCATCATAAAGTCTGTGCCTCCCTGAAGGCCTTTCGCCCCCGGCACGCCGAAGAAGTCATAGTCCACGCCGTACTCCAGGTCGGGGTACTGCTTCTTGATCTCGCCACCGGCAAACCCGGATTGTTTGACCATCATTGCTTCCGGTGGGTCCGAGAACACCTTGTAGATGGCGTCCAGAAAGCTGATGGAGAGCGTTCCGTCGGCTCCGCCCACCGTGTACTTGGGGTCCTTGGCCCACTTGCCGTAGATCTGATACGCTTCCTTCACGCCGGCATCATTGTATGGAATCTCGCCGTTGATGATCTTCATCACATAGTCCGGGCCTTGCTTCACCAACAGGATATCCTGGATGAAGTCTGAGCCTGTCCAACCGGTTGCATCGCCGGACTCCATCCCCATTGACCAGGGGACGTTTCCGTCGGCCACCATCTGCTCAACCAGGGCCTCCAGGTCCTCCCATGTCTCCGGGACTTCGTACCCGTATGCCTCGAACACCACTGGGCTGTACCAGATGATGGATTTGATGTCTGCCTTCACCACCAGGCCGACCCACTTACCGCCACGGGTTCCCATCTCTCGCCAGAACCCTGCGTAGTTGTCGGCCACGCCGCCTATCTGATCTATCGGAACGAGTTGATCCTGGTACTGGTCCAGCGCCGAACTGGTCCAGAAGGCCACGTCCGGCGGAGTGCCGGCCTCTACCCGTGTATCCAGCAAGGCGTGATCCCGTGTGGACTCCGGCGATAGCTCAATTCCACAGGTGTCCACCAGTGGCTTGAGGATCTCGTTCAACATTTCCTCCTCGTTGCCCGACCACTGGTACAACAATGTCAGCTTGTCCCCTGGCTGGGCACCCATACAGTCTATCCCGGTTGAAGGCTCTTCTACGGGCGCAGTTGTTGGCTCTTCCACCGGCTCCGGTTTCTCCGTGGGAGGAACCGCGGTTCCTCCGCCGCCACATGCCACCAGCACTAACGAGAGGATTAGCAATAAACTGGTCACTCCCCACATTTTTCGATTTACCAACATTATTCTTTCCTCCTTGAATTTTATAGTTGGTTCAACCCCTAATCGGACAGCATTTTGATTCAGTATGTCAACTGGCAATCACCTCCTCGAAACACTCAGAAATACTCAACGAAACACTCAACCTGAAGGGAGCAATCTCAACCTCAATACGTTTCAATCTTAATGATGCGGAGGGGCTGTTGTCTGGCGCTCCACCACTTCTACAGGCAAGACTTCAACCACCGGCAATGTGTCTGGATCTTTCATCGTTTCCAGCAACAACTCAACTCCCCGTCTTCCAGACTCGAATAGCAATTGTCGCACGGTGGTCAGTTGCATCACATCGGCGATCTCGACGTCGTCGTACCCGATGACCGAAAGCTCGTCCGGTACACGGATACCGAGGTCGCGAGCTGCCTCCAGCACGCCCACGGCCTGTGTGTCGCTGGCCGCGAAGATCGCCGTCGGTGGGTCCGGCTGGGTCAGCATTTTCGTGGCCAGACGACGCGCTACGATGCGGCTGTGTTGGCCCTCTCCGTAGTAGCGCGGGGATATGGGTATCCCGGCCTCTTCTAAAACCTGACAATACCCTTGATAGCGTTCGTGGCTGGAGTTGAAATTCATCGCACTGGCGCCACCAATCATATCTCCAATGCTGTCTCCAATGAACCCGATCTTAGTATGTCCCAACTGTACAAGGTGATCGGTTGCCATTCGTCCGCCAGCTACATCATCGGATGTCACCTGGGGGAACATGGTCAAGGCAGGATGATCGGCGTCGATCAGCACGATCGGGATGTCGGCTTGAGCCAGTTTCTCGGCCTCTTCGTCTGTGGGGGAAAGGGAGATGATTAGGGCGCCATCCGCCTGTTCCCGACGGGGGATCTTGTTGAAGTACAACATCCGTTGCTCCGGCGTCTCGATGTTGTGGATCACCAGGTCATATGGAGAATACGACAGCGAACTTACAGCACCGTTAAGGCGCTCGGAGATGGAGGGGCGGGTAAAGAAGGGCACGATCACGGCCACCGCCAGGGTCTTACCAATGGAAAGTCGACGTGCTGCGATGTTGGGCACATAGCCCAGTTCCTCAACGACCTGCATGATGCGCCGACGGGTTTCTACATTCACCAGGGGACTGTTGTTGATGGCGCGGGAGACGGTGCCAGGGGAAACACCGGCTGCTTTGGCAACATCTCGAATCGTTACAGAGCTTTTAGGGGGCATAGTTTCTCCCAAGGGGGCAAACAGCTCGATTGAAACCGGTTTAATTAAACCGGTTTCATAATACCACATCGGAACCCTCGTGTCAAGCATTTTCTTTGACAATTAATCTTAAAATTT
>CAZXVB010000179.1:0-6437 GCA_964643875.1 uncultured Anaerolineales bacterium
TTGACCCGGAAAACTGAGCCGTAGGACAGGCTTTCTAGCCTGTCCTGACAGCCTAGAAAGGCTGTCCTACATCGGCCCGTGGGACAGGCTTTCTAGCCTGCCAGCAGCCTGGAAAGGCTGCCCCACCACCAAAATTCTCAAGTATAACTATCCCTCATCCCTCATTTCCTGCTCGACGTCTTTTATGTCTGTATATCGGTGGAATATCTGGTACCAATCTTGCGCGTCGTCCGGTGGCCAACCGTTACTTTCATTCATCACCGAGGGCGGCAACGCCGATTTCGCCGGCCAAATAATAAAAGGTATCCCTTGCGGACCTCCTATACCGCCGTGGGTTGCTACTTGATCCTCAAAGGTGACCACTGTCCCATCTCTTTCGTCAGGACCAGCTCCGATGATGATTAGATCCCCTGCGTGGGGAAAATGGGCAACACGGTGGAGTTGGGCGCAACCGTACTCTATGTCATCCCATTGGGCCAGTGGATGAGGAGGTATTCGTAGATTAGCATGGTTGTTTTCCTCAATGACCAGAACACCCCCGGCTTGCCCCAACACAACGGTACGCCGACCGGCTCGCCCGACCAGTAAACCGATATCCGGATTGGAGAGCAAGGCGTCGAAGAGACGAGGGTAGAGCAAGATCGTTTCGACCAGGTCGAGCGGGCGGAGAGCGATGTTGAAGTAGGCGTGTGCCAGAGGGCCGGAAGCGGAGACCACCACATCGCGATGGAGAGCGAAGTTGTAATCCGGCTCTGCATACGTAGGGAAGCGGCGATCTACATATCGTCTCACCGTTGCCAGGATGCGCCGCAGGCGCGGTGGAGCACGGCGTTCTAACACCTCCCACTCCTCCAAGAGGAATCGGGCTTTCTGGGCGGAATGGACAGGCGAACCGCTCCATTCGTCCACCGACAATGATGTCTCATCTCCCACATAAGCGGCGATGTAAGCGCCCAAGCTCTTACCGTGGCTTCGTCGGAATGATCGCGATGGCGAATTGCCATGGTCGGACATCACATAAAGATCGTACTCTCGTCTGCGATACCGCTCCCGCATACGATTGATCTGATGAATACGCCGGTCAATCTCACGGAGCGCTCGGAAGGCCGCTCGACTGTCTGGCCCCCAGAGATGAGCTGCCTCGTCATACCCGTTGTAGTTTGTGTAGATCGCCGGCGCACATCGGTAAATATCAAGCATAACCCCAAAGGTTTGCACCTCGCTGAAGAGTGAATCCCCCACCGCGTGTACCAGCGGCGACAGAACATCGAAGGGATTGACGCCCCCTGGGCGCAGCGCTGAGAGGATACGCCGTCCGATCCCGGCCAAGTAACCCCGTGTGGTCATCCAGGCCAGCCGCAACACGCGAAACGGGCTGAGCAAAAACAGTGCCAACAGCCCAATCCCCCGGATGTTATCGAAGAATCGCTGCGTTGTCAGAGTGCTGAGGGTGAACAGAGCCAGGTCGGCGTCTCCGTCGAACATACTCACATAGCAAGAGCCATCCCGCAGGATGCCCACACGCCCTTTCTTTATTCGCGCCTGTACGTTCTGAACCTGATCGGGTCGTTTGCTGGATACGATTCGTTGGTGCTCTTTGTCGTACCACCTAAAGCCAGGGATATCGAACCGATTGCCGAACATCAACCCGGCCTGCACTGCTGGCGTTGTGCTGGGCAATCCACATCGCCAGGGAGATAGTAGCCACCCTTTATCCAACATTTGTTTGATGAACGGTGCGTAACCGGCCTTGAGAGCCTCCTGAAGATGGGGGTAAGCCAGGCCATCAATCTGGATGATGATGAACCCACGGCGGTGATCATCAGAAGACAGAGCCGGCCGGCCCAACTGACGGGCCAGAGATCCATATTTACGCGTGTAATATATGTCATTGAGGGTGGAGATCAAATCCAAAACGCGCCGGGCAAACCAGGTGGACATATTGTCTATTCCATTCCGATTGGTCCCTCTCAGCAAGCGCATTGTTGCACGGGTGACTGAGGCTGGGAGGATGTTTTCCTCAGCCTCCGAGCGACACTTTGCCACCGGAGATACGTAGTGTATAATAGGTCTATCCTCGTCAGCTTACCACCGCTGGTGGATTCACCGCCGAGCAGGCAAAAGCAAACAAGGGTAGGCAAGATACGCCGTGACTATAGATGTGTTGTGCAATAGTGAAAAGCCCCACTTTGGACACGGATGAACACGGATAAACACGGATTTCAGGGATAGAATGGATACAATCCGTGTTTTTCCGCGTGAATCTGCGTCCCATTCCCCACTTTTCTTATTGTGCAACAACTCTTATGTGAATTTGAGAGGAGGTAACGACAGTGCGAAAGGCAATCAGTTTTCTGGTCGGTGTGATATCTGGAGCTATGGTTGGGGCTGTAGTGGCGATATTATTTGCCCCAGTTCCCGGTACGGAGTTGCAGGAGCGCGTCCGCAGCCGGGCGCAGGCGTTGATCGAAGAAGGGAAAAAAGCCGCCGCTGCCCGACAAGAGGAATTGGCCGCCCAATTGGAAAGTTTCAAGCGCGGCGCTCCCACTGCTACCGTACCTGAAGAACCCGCCCCCCAGGTCCAGGGATAGCACTACCGCGCTACGTCAAGCTCCAGCCGGTAGGGAGCCGGTTGTCCCGTCAGCGGCGCCGTTGTGGCGACTATGGCGGCGATCAACAACACGACTTCCTGCCGGCCTTCATTTTGTATAGACACCGGGATATCCCATTCCGCTTGGTTGCCCTCTCCGATAGCCATCCGTTCCACATCAAGAGATTCATCGCCGGGTTCCCCTTCCGCAGTGGGGAGGACCCTGAGTACTAGGTAGTGTTGTGGAATCGAGCCGTCGCTGCGCACGAAACCGGCTGCTTCCCAACCGTCCGTCCCTCCCTCGACGTCATTGTTGTATCCGATAGCCGGGAGAGCAATGTCGTCCAGTAACCACCCGGCTTCCGTGTGGGCGCTGTCGGTCCAATAGGCAAACCGCACCCCGATTCGCTTTCCCCCATATGCCGAAAGGTCTACTGTATCCGATACCCAGCCCGATTGGGGATGGCTGTAGCCAGTATATCCCCACCCTGGATTATTGCCATACGGGTCTTCATCACTCCCCAGAATCGTTGGCAAGATGTCCCACGTCTCTCCGTCATCGCTGCTGACCTCCACGGTGGCGTAATCATATCCCGCTTCCAGGGCATACCAGGTCCAGTACGTCAGCGTAATTGGGCGGGTGGTAGAGATGGTCGTCAGGTCGAACCAGCGCGTCAGGGTGACCCGGGAGTTGTCCGCCCGCCCCGACCACCAGGCATACTGGCCACTGTAGGCCGGAATGCCCGGCAGGGGGGCGGTGATCACGCCGCTGAAACGAACGTGCAAGTCACGCGATGCAGGCAACGACACCCAATCCGCGCCCCACTGGCTCACCGAAGCCTGGATAACCATCGGGTATTCATTGGAGGGTGGGCGAAACGCGGACGCAGAACCAATTTCCCGATAGCGGGAAACCAACCAATCGGCGAACAGATCGTCGAACGTCAAGTCGCTGCGCAGCCCGGCCAATACTGCTTCGAAGCCACTCCTCCCGTTGAGGGGATGGATGACCAGCGCCTGTACCCCCTGGTCGTCGAAGCGGTGGTGGAAATATGTCAAGAATTGGTAGGCAGATATTAAGTCGGTTGTTAGAGGAGGAACGCTGTCTACCCGCTCACCGCCGATGTTTTCCGGCGGGAGCAGCGTGTACGGATCGAAGCCGGCTTGGCGAATAGCCAGCGCAGATAGCCCATCTTTGATCCATTGTTCCTCGTTGCGGTCCCCGGCCCACTGGATCAGGCGCTGGAATTGCGCTGCCAACAGGGCGAAATAGCGTGGACTTCCGATCTCGACCGCGTCCATATGCACGGTAATCATTTCAGCTTCATTGGAGTAGGGTTGCTGGGTGTGTGGAAACTCGTTGTCGCTAGACGTGTAGCCTAACGTGTTCTTCCCCAGGCCGGTGGCATGCAAGATGTGGATATGCGGGTCGTTATCCACACCAGGGGTCCATTCCGAGCCGAATGTCTGGCGGGTCGGGGTGTAGATCTGGGTCTCGAAGACGTGGGCGGCCTGTTCTAATTGCCGGACGTCGTGCCATACACCTTCCTCAACCCACATAGCGACGTGAGCAGTCTGTACACGCAATCGCGCAGTGATCTGCCGCCACTCGCTCGTATCACCGTTGAGCACCCAGAACATACGTATGGCATTGGGCACCCGGCGCGGCGGGACGGGTTGAACAACCAGGACGTCGAAGGGACGTGGCGGTGGGTCCGCAATCGTGGTTTGGGTGGCTGCCGTTTGAGTAGTTGTCGTTGTCAAGGAGGGAGTGGGGCGAACGTCTGGCTCCGGCGTATTGATAGGGGATGGAGGATGGGTTGCCGTTGGGAGATGTGTGGCCGTCGGTGGAGGAGATAAAACGGTGGGAGTAGAAGAAAGGGGCGGCCGAGGGGAAGCCGGCAAGAGCGGTGACGACGATGGCAATGGATTGGGAAGTGGGTGGCAGGCCGTTGAGACGACTAGCATCACGAGAAACACAGAGATGAGTAAGAGCTTGGTCAAACGAGTGCCAGACATCACGCAGGATGAGGCGAAGGGGTGCCGGGAGAAGTAGCCGCATGTTGGGCGGCGGCCTCGGTCAACCCGGCGAAGAGACGGCGCATCATCGGGTAATCACCCACCATCACTTCGGGGTGCCACTGGACGCTGAGGCAAAAGGGGTGCTCTGGAGCTTCCAGCCCTTCGATGATCCCATCCGGCGCGCGGGCCGTGATGATCAATGCTGCTCCCACTTCCTTGACCGCCTGATGATGGGCGCTGTTAACGCCAATGGGGCCGTCCCCAATCAAGGCGGCCAAGCGGCTATCCGGCAGGGCTTCCACGGTGTGCGCGATGGTGCTTTTGGGATGAGCGGCCACAATCGTGTGGGTCAGGGCCTCGGGGAAAAAGGTGGGAATATCCTGGACCAGGGTCCCGCCGGCGGCTACGTTGAGGACCTGATGCCCCCGGCAGATCGCTAACATAGGCAGCTCATCGGCCAGCGCCCAGCGGGCCAGAGTCAGTTCGGTCCGGTCGCGCCGCTCGTCTACGTGCCACAACAATCGGCTGGCATCTTCGCCATAGTAGGTTGGGTGAATATCTCCCCCGCCGGAGAGGAGCAGCCCGTCCAGGTGATCGAAGATGACCCTGAGCGCGGGCAGGTCTACGTGAGGGGGAATGATGACCGCCGCGCCGCCTTCTTGCTCGACGGCCAACACGTAGGGTTGAGCAACGGCGAACAGACCCGGGCCATTCGGTCGCACAGATTGATCGGTGTAACCGGTGATGCCAATCAGTGGACGTGACATGTCAAAAACGTCCTCTCGACTCAATTGTTTGTTTGGGCCAGATCAAATAGAAAAACGGGCGTAGTGGATCTACGCCCTTCCTCTTCCGACAAAATTGCATTCCGGTGGACTTATTTGGTGCGCCGCGCTCGCAGACGGGCACGCTTCCCTTGTAAGCCACGCAGGTAATACAGTCTGGCGCGTCGCACTTTCGCTTGCCGCACAACCTCTACTTTTTCGACGCGCGGCGAGCGATACAGGAAGGTTCGCTCAACACCGATGCCATGGGCAGCGATGCGCCGAACGGTGAAGTTGGCGTTGGCGCCACGCCCACGAGTGCGGATCACGACCCCTTTGAACACCTGGACCCGCTCTTTGTTGCCCTCGATGATGCGGGCATGGACGTTGACGGTATCTCCCGGTTGCAGGTCGGGAATATTGGGATTGGGTTCCATTTGACGTTCGACTGATTCAACCAGGTTCATTTTACATCTCCTTCGGACGAATTCGTGCCCCCGACGTTACTTGTCCGAGGCCAAGCCGTCGGATTATACTATGGTTTGTCCATTCCAGCAAGCCAGCAGTTTGACCCTCCCGCAGGTTCAGAAGCGGTTTGGGGGCATTTTGTGCCCTGATGATGTGGGGTTATACACGTGCAACTGACGTAGTTTCAAACCTGCGGGAGGGTTACCGATCAATATGTCGGGTAGTGAAGGCGCGGTTTCAACCGTCGGCCTGAATAGTAACACTACAGCAACGTATAAATCCGTCCTCGGTTGTCAGTGGGGCAGATATAAAACACGCCACCGCTTTGGGTGGCGTGCCCCCTCACTTATGCACAAGGTAGCCCCAAGGGGATTCGAACCCCTGTTTCCGGCTTGAGAGGCCGATGTCCTAAACCACTAGACGATGGGGCCTGGCGAACGGTATTCTACCAGCCCCTATCATTTTTGTCAAACTGACTGCAAGATGTTATACTCAGTACTTGAGAATTTTGGTGGCGAGGCAGCCTTTCCAGGCTGCTGACAGGCTAGAAAGCCTGTCCCACGGGCCGATGTAGGACAGCCTTTCCAGGCTGT